>JAFTMQ010000084.1 GCA_017452305.1 Clostridia bacterium
GCTGTTCTCCGCGCGTGCGGGCAACAGCGTGACGATGCCGAGCGAAAGGAAGGTGAGGGCAGAAGCACATAAAACAACAAACAATTTTTTCATTTTGCTTAACATTTTTCCCTCCTTACATGTCGAAGATGTCGTCCCCGTCTTCACCAGGGAAGGACGTAGTGATTACGTCTGAATTTCCCAACAGTAAAATTTCTACTGTCGGACAAGAGTAACGTTTTTCTTCCATGAAATTAACTCCTTATATTTTGGATTCCGTAAAAAATCCATTTTTTTTATCTTAAAATATTTTTTTGTGGTAAAATTGTTTTATTCGGGCTTTTTGTCAAAATCAAGCGTTAAATCATAATCGCCCAATTTATTTACTTTAAAGCCGTTATTTTTATATTCTTCGTAATTAAATGCTTCCAATTCGTCAATGGCAAGTTTATGAAACTCATAAAAATTATGCCACCATTCCCAGCCGCTGCCCAACTCGTTGGAAAGATATGCGTCGGCAATATCGCAAGCCGTTTGCGGCGCTACGTAGAACGCGCCCATCGCGAGTACGTTTACACCGTTGCCGGTAATTGCTCTCGTAGCGGCAGGTAAACTTTCTACAACGCCGGCGTGAACGTGCGGACACTTGCTTGCTGCAATATGGATACCCATGCCCGTACCGCAGAACAAAAGCGCTCTTTCGTAGTTGCCTTCCGAAATTTCCGCCCCGACGCGAAGCCCTACGCGGTGAAACATTAAATCGGTGTCATTTGGATCGCTGTCTTTTTTGACGCCAAGGTCTAAAATTTTCCAACCTTTTTTCTCGAGGTGCGCCACGACGACTTCTTTAAGGGGGAAACCCGCAAAATCTGCGCCCACAACAAGATATTTGTCTTTAACAGTTTTCATAAAATCTCCTTTTGTTGCACAACAAGATTCATTTCCTAAAATTATAGGATAGATTATGTTATATTCTATAATATAAGTCTCATAATTTCCACCACGATATATTCAAAAAAGTGCACTAAATAATCATTTTTATACTTTTTAGGATAAAAGACGATGATATAGGTAAAATTGGTGTAGAGGGAAAAGCGAGAAAAAATAGTTGCAATTTGATAAATATATTTTACGAAGAACTCTTGACTTTCTTGTTTTAAAGGGTTACAATATAGGGGAAATTTGTCTATAAAAAGCAGATGATTTTTCATTTCAACGCGTACATGGTATGCTGTAATTGATATTTAGTGGGGGAATTATGCTTTCAAATTCGCAATTTATCAAACCACAAGCGCCCTTTCATAAAGCGTTTAACAAGACGAATCCATCCTCTATGTTTTGCAAATATTTCCATTTGGATAAGCTGCCCAAGTCGGCTACGCTGTATATATGCGCGTTGGGGATAGGCTATGCCTATATTAACGGAAAGCGCGTGAGCGAGGACTTATTTGCCGCACCGCCGTCCGATTATGAAAAGCGGTTATGGTATATGCGATATGACGTCGGTGCTTTTTTGAAAGAGGGGGAAAACGTCATCGCCGTGCTTTGCGGAAACGGTTTTTTCAACGAGGATATGCAAAACGCGTGGGGGAGCACGGACGCGTCGTGGCGGGATCATCCAAAAATGATTGCCACGCTGTATATCGACGGCGAGACTTATTGCATACGGACGGCACTTGGCATTGCAGTACGCATACCCCTTATTTAATGAATAGATACCGTCAAGGCGTGGTGTACGACGCGCGTATTCCCGCGCCCGATTCTTCCTTTTTTGACGGACGGGCATGGGAGTTTGCGGCGGTGGACGAGCGTGCGCCCAAGGGGGTGTTTACGCCCTATGAAAGCGAGCCTATCCGCGCCTTAAAAATCATACCGCCGATTGCGGTGGATAAGCGGAATAAAAAAACGCTAATGGTGGATTTTGGCGTGAATATGTCGGGCTTTGTGCGTTTGTTTACCGACGGAAAGGCGGGGACGAAAATTACCGTCCGCTACGGCGAAACGCTGACGAAAGACGGCGAAATTTACGCCGAAGAAAATATGCGGACGTCCTACTTTCCGCAGGGTGAATTTGCCACCGAGCATTTTATTTGTAACGGTGCGCCCTTCGTGTGGAATACCTTGCTTTCTTATTACGGTTTCCGCTATGCGGAAATTTCTTGCGAGGACTTGTCGGCGTTGGAAAAAGTAGAGGCGGTGTTTGTGGCGCAGGATATTCCCTCGCGCAGTCATTTTGAGTGCTCTGACCCCTTTTTAAACAAGCTGTTTGCGTGCGGAATACAGGCGACAAGGTCGAATATGTTTTATATGCCCACCGATTGTCCGACGAGGGAAAAATATGGTTGGATGAACGACGCGCAAAGCTCTGCCGAGCAAATTTTGACAAATTTCCACGCCGAAAAAATGCTGTTGCAGTGGAACGTAAATATTTGCGACGCGTTAGACGAGGAAAAAGGCTTGCCAGGCATTGTGCCGACGCACGGTTGGGGTTATCAATGGGGGAACGGGCCCGTTTCGGACGGAAGCCTGTTCGAGCAAGTATATAGAGTGTATTTACATAGCGGAAACCCCGAGGGCTTGGTTTACAATTTGCCGTATTTTAAGCGGTATTTCGCGTTCTTAAAAACGCGTGAGGACGATGAGGGCTTACTGCATTTCGGTCTTTATGATTGGGCGAATCCCAACGAGAATATTTGCTCTACGCCGTTGGAGCTAATCAACGCAATTTATCGGGTAAAATTCAACCGAATTGCGGGGTTGGCGGCGCGTTTGGCAAAGCAGAGCGACGAGGAATTTTTAGCGGAAGAAAAGCGACAGATTTCCATCATCAAAAAACATTGGTTTTTGCCCAAAGGTGGGTGCCATGTACGAGAACAAGCGGCAATTTCGATGTTAATTTACCACGGAATATACGACGATTTAGCCCCCTTAAAAGAACAGCTGAAAGCGTGTGTTGAGGAAAAAAATTACCACCATAATTGCGGTATGGTCGGATTGCGGCATTTGTATATGGCGTTGAATATCTGCGGACTGCAAGAATACGCCATGAAAATCGTTACGGCGAAGGGCTATCCGTCCTATCGTGAGTGGTTAGACCGCGGCGCAACAACGCTGTGGGAAATGTGGGATTGCGGTATGTCCCGCAATCACCATATGTATTCGGACGTGCTTTCGTGGATGATGAAGACGGTGGCGGGGATATCGCCCGACGACACCGCGCCGAGCTTCGAAAAGATACAAATCAACCCGTATTTCTTCCGTGCGTTGGACTATGCGACGGCGTATTACGATAGCCCCAAAGGCAGAGTTGGCGTTGCGTGGAAGCGGACACAAAAGGAAATTATTTTAGAGA
>JAFTMQ010000085.1 GCA_017452305.1 Clostridia bacterium
AAACGTTTTTAAATGCAAAGCGTTCCATCGTCATAGGCAATTCGGATTCGTTCATAGGATATCTGCAAATTTCAAACTGTTCTAAGGCGTTGTCTAACTCGTTTACTTTTTGCCAAAAAGCCTGTTCAAATTCGTTGTCGTTTAACATATTTGCTTGGATATGTATGCCTTTTCTTGCGGATAATACCAAACAAATGCCGCCTTGTTTAAGCACGCGCGCTTGTTCCGTGAAGAATAATTCGGGCGCAATATGCTCGCTAACCGTATTCGATATCGTAACGTCAAACGTTTCATTAGGGAAAGGGAGCTTGGTCGCGTCGCCCTCAATAAAGTTGATTTGCGGCGCGGCTTGTTTGGCGAAACGGATGAAATCGCTGTCGCGGTCAATGGCGGTGATTTCCGCGTTAGGATACCAACGTTGGAGCGCTATGGCAAGCGCGCCTGGTCCGCAACCGATTTCAAGTATTTTTAATTTTTTATTCGTTTCTAAATTGAAAAGAGAAAGGTATTGCTCGGAAAATAAATCGTCAAATCTTAATTTTCGGCTCGAATATAGCGTTTGTACGCCTTGAATATTTTTTGACCAAATCGTATTCATAATTTTATTATTTTGTTAAATCCCAATCGATGGGCGGTAGGCCGTGGCTTTGCAAGTAAGCGTTTGTTTTGGAGAAGTGCTTGCAACCAAAAAATCCGTTGTATGCCGATAAGGGCGAGGGGTGTGCGCATTCTAAAATCAAATGCTTCGAGATGTCGATCAAGGGCTTTTTACTGCGTGCGTTTCCGCCCCAGAGAATAAACACAACGTGTTCTTTTTGCTCGGAAATGAGATTGATAACGCTGTCTGTAAACCACGCCCAACCGCATTTTGAGTGGGAATTTGCTTGGTGTTCACGCACGGAAAGGGAAGTATTCATAAGAAGTACGCCTTCTTTTGCCCACTTGGTCAAATTTCCGCTTTTAGGCGTTTCGCAGCCAAGGTCCACTTTTAATTCCTTAAAGATATTTTCGAGTGAGGGAGGTTTTTGAATACCGTCTTGCACGGAAAAGCAAAGTCCGTGCGCTTGCCCGACGTTGTGATAGGGATCTTGCCCTAAAATCACGACGCGCAAGTCGGCAAACTGCGTATATCGAAAACAGTTATATAAATCGTACATATCGGGATAAACGGTATAATTGCGGTATTCCTCAATCAAAAACGCGCGAATTTTCTTATATCGCTCGTCGGCAAAGAGGGGTGCAAGCCGTTCGTTCCAATCGCCTAAATCAATCATTTTAACCTCGGTAAATTATAAGCATTCAAAAATGGTGGGTAAAGCCGCTTTTAAATTGTAAAGCGCCTTATCTTTATTCATCAAATATTGCTCGGTGGTGCTACCGCTGCCCGCCACGTCGGAAATGGCTTTTATCGCATACACGGGCAACTGTGCCGCGAATGCCGCTTGCACGATTGCGCCGCCTTCCATGTCGCGGATATCCGCTTGCAATTCCTTTGTCAAAAGGTTGAAATCGTCCGCGGAATCATTAAAACGATCCGCCGTCCCTAATTTGCGCTTAGGGAAATCGAGGGGAAGGGTGTTGAGCGTCAAATAGCTTTCTTGATATTCGTTCAACGTGCCAATTTTCGTGCCGTTTAATTGCACCAAGTCAAAGTCGAATTGCGTAGCCGCCGCAATTTGGTATATCGAGCAAAGCTCCGTTTGCGTATTTAAGCTTCCAGCCACGCCGAAGTTGAGCAGCTTTTGCGCGTCGAACTTACTAATAAGAATTTGCGCGCCGAGCGCCGCGTTTACCTTGCCAACGCCGCACACGCACACGGCTACGTCCTTGCCGTAAGCCTTGCCGACGTGTATTCTTTTGCCACTCACCGTCAAGGAACGGGAAATCTTCATTTCGTCCAATAAAATATCCGCTTCGCTTTGCATTGCGATCACTGCGCCAATCATTTTTTTTCATTTCTCCTATGTACGTCATTTTCTTGCTTTTTTGCGGCGGTGGTGTTATAATAAAGCCGTTGAAAGCAGTTTTTACATTTTATACCGATATTATAACAAGGAGAGAAAAAAATGTCAAGGGCTGAAAAGGCAAAAGAGTTATTTAAACAAGGATATGCTTGTTCGCAAGCGGTTGCAATGGCATTCGCCGACCTCATAAACGTTAGCGAAGAGGAGATTGTCAAGTTGGCGTTGCCGTTTGGCGGTGGGCTTGGGCGCTTGCGCTTGACCTGCGGCGCGGTAAGCGGTATGGCGATTGTTGTCGGCTTGCTTTTTGCCGAAGACAAGGTTTCAGCCGAGAATAAGAAAGAGGTCTATGCGATTACACAAACACTTTGCGAGAGATTTAAAGCGGTAAATGGGAGCTTGATTTGTGAAGATTTGCTCACGGGTGCAAATTTGCAGGTATCCGTTGGCGGCGAGGCGGAAAAACGCTGCGACGAGTATTATAAAAAACGTCCTTGCGCGGATATTGTTTATTCGGCGGCAAGGATTTTGGAAGAATATTTGCAAGAAAAGGGAATTATCGCATAACAAAAAAACGCAGGGTTGCATTTCGCACCCTGCGTTCTGTTTTATTCAATTTATTTATTGCTCTTAGATACGTTGAAGTAATATTCTACGACGTCGCCGTCTTGCATTACGTATTCCTTGCCTTCACTACGAACCTTGCCTTCCGCTTTTGCGGCGGGGATAGAGCCGAGCGTTACGAGAATTTCCCAATTTACAACGTCCGCGCGGATAAAGCCTTTTTCAAAGTCGGTGTGGATTTTACCAGCGGCTTGCGGTGCTTTCGTGCCCTTAACAATCGTCCAAGCGCGCGTTTCCTTTTCGCCCGCGGTCAAATAAGAAATCAAGCCGAGCAAGGAATAGGATTTTTTGATAAGACGGTCAAGACCGATTTCACCGAGCCCAAATTCTTCCATAAACAAAGCCTTATCCTCGTCGTCCATTTGCGAAAGCTCTTCTTCCGTCTTTGCACAAATTACCAAAACTTCCGCGCCTTCGTTTGCGGCAAATTCTTTTACTTTAACAACGAAGGGGAGGGTGTTTTCGTACTTGCCCATATCGTCTTCCTTGATATTTGCGGCATACATGACAGGCTTTTTCGTCAAAAGGAAGCAATTTTTCATAAACAC
>JAFTMQ010000012.1 GCA_017452305.1 Clostridia bacterium
ACTTTCCCAGGAGGCAAGGTTTGGAAGGTAAGACGATTGTCAATCACAACCGACAAACGATTTTCTTCCTGCAAGTCCTCCAAGGGCAAATCAATCGGAAAAAAGCCGTTGATGCCCCCGCCGATACGTTTGCCGTTTAAGTACACTTCGCACTTATGGCTTGTCGCGCCGATACGCAAACGATAAATCATATTTTCACGCACGGGAATAGAGAAAAACGTTTCGTATAGCACCTTACCGACGTGCTCTTTCGTTGCGCGGTCGGTAACAATTTCGTTGTAGCTTGCCGGAACTGCCATAGGCAACGTAGCAACCGCTTTACTGGTCGGCAAATAATTTTCTTCCACCGTCTTGAATTGCCAAACGCCATTCAAGTTGTACACGCTTCTATATTTATTTGATTTAGGATAAAGCATCTTTCACTCCTCATTCCTTTTTTATTAATCCATAAAGTTTTTTAACAAAGCTTGCATTGCTTGCAATTTCGCAACGGCAAGTTCTTGATTTTCCCCTTTCGCTTGCAAGTAAATCTTCATCTTCGGCTCCGTGCCGCTTGGACGGATAATAAGGCGGTAAGATTCATTCTTAAAACGTAAAACGTCGCTCTTGGGAAGTCCAAATAAGCCCTGCGCAAAATCATCAAAGTGAAGCGCCTGTCCGTCTATTTCTCTCGGCGGATTTTTGCGTATGTTTGACAAAATTTTTTGCATTTTTTCCATACCGTCTTTCCCAGGCAAGGAAATGGATTTTAAATCCGTTTGGTAATAGCCATACCTTTTGTAAATTTCTTGCAATACCTTGTAAAGGCCCTTGCCCTTTTCTTTGAAATACGCGCAAGCTTCCGCAATCATCATCGCCGCCGATACCGCGTCTTTATCACGCGCGTGCGTACCGACAAGATATCCATAGCTTTCTTCCAAGCCAAGAAGATAATCTTTCGTTTCTTCGAGTGCTTCACCAATATACTTAAAGCCCGTCAATACTTCTTTAACTTCCGCACCGTATTCCTTTGCCATATCAAAGATAATATCCGTCGTTACAATCGTCTTGATGACCGTTGAACGCGTACACGGTATCCCCATTTCTTGTTTTTTAAGCAAGATATAATAGAGTAAAATACTCCCCGTTTCATTGCCGTTAAGAAGTACGTACTCGCCCTTTTCGTTGGGTACGGCGATACCGATACGGTCTGCGTCGGGATCGGTTGCCAGAACAAGGTCGGGCTTGTAGATTTCCGCATCTCGCAAAGCAAGCGTCAACGCCGCTTTTTCTTCGGGGTTGGGATAAGGACAAGTAGTAAAGTTCCCGTCGGGCATTTCTTGCTCTTTGACGGTATATACTTCCTTAATCCCCATTTCTTGCAAGATAGCCTGCACGTATTTTTTGCCCGTACCGTGCAAAGGTGAATAGACAATACTCGGCGCATTTTCTTTGGTGATTTTCGTCAAGGAAAAGGCTTTAATCGCCTCTAAAAACGCTGTTTTTACGCTATCGTCCAAGACTTCAATCAAGCTTTCCTTCGGCGCAAAATCGTTGAAATAATCGTATTCGTTGATTTTTGCCGTGATGGCTTTCGCCGCTTCGTCCGTGATTTGGCAGCCCAACGAATTATACACCTTATAGCCGTTATATTCTTTGGGGTTATGGCTCGCCGTAATGACAATACCTGCACTCGCTTTTAAATAGCGCACTGCAAAAGATAAAACGGGGGTAGGCGTAAGCTCGGAAAAAAGATGCGCCTTAATCCCTTTATACGACATAATTTCCGCCGCTAAACGCGCAAACTCCGCCGATTTATTACGGCTGTCATAGGCGATAACAATACTCTTTCCGCCCGTAGAAAGCAGGTATTCCGCCAAGCCGAAGGTTGCCTTGCCGACGGTGTAAATATTCATTCGATTCGTACCTGCCCCTATGATTCCGCGCAATCCACCCGTACCAAAGGTCAAGGATTTATAAAATCTATCCTCGATTTCTTTGTCGTTGCCGACCACGGAAAGCAGTTCGTTTTTTATCTCGCTGTCTTGGACTTTTTCAAGCCATCTTTCATATTCTATCATACCTTACATTCCGTCATCAAATAGTGGAGCAATTCGTTAAAATCTGCCGTTGCAAGCCCAATATACGTATCCGCCGTGCCGTAATAAACGTACAGCGTGCCGTCCTTGACTACCGTGCCCGTGGGGAAAACGCAACCCTCATAAATACCGCACGTTTCGTAATCGTGCTCGGGCTCCATAAGATAATCTTTCGTCCTTGCGATAATCTTTCTCGGATCTTCTAAATCCATCAAAACGGCACCGACACGGTAAATGCCTTTCTCGTCTACGCCGTGATAGAGCATAAACCAACCATATTCCGTCTTAATCGGGGGCGTACCGCCGCCCATGCGTTGGCATTCCCACCACTGCTCTCCCGTAATAAGAAGCTCGGGTTTATCATAGTCGATAAGGTCGTCGCCAAACGAAATCCAAATAGACGGCATCTTCACGCCCGCATTTTTGAACTTCGGACGGCTAATCATCGCATACCTGCCCCCTACCTTTTCAGGGAAAAGGTATACGTCGCGGTCATCGACGGTCGCTTCCGTAATGCGCCCAAACTTCTTATACACCTTAAAATCTTTCGTTGCCGCAAGATAGGTTACGGTGATATTGTTTTTTGCAAACGAAGGCAATTCTTCGCCACTTACATCCGTTTCGTCCATATACGTAGGTGCTTTGGATACGCCCTCTACGTATTCCACAAGCCAATATTGTCCGGGTGCGTAGGCACGTGCCGCGTACGTCATATAATACATATCCCCGATTTTCATAAGGCGAGGATCTTCCACGCAACCGCCATCGGGCTCGTCATGACTGCCCTCAAATGCAGGCTTGTCGCTTTGACGAACAAAGTTGATACCGTCCTTACTCGTTGCCAAACCAAGCTTGATTTGATGTCTTACGTCGTTGCCTGCCGCGCGGTAAAGCATAACGAATTCTTCATTTTTATCGTCATAAATAACAGCAGGGTTCAAAACACAGCGTTCTTCCCATTGATTTTGGGGGTTGGGTTTTAAAATAGGATTTCCTTCATATTTTTGCAGTTTCATAATCTTCTTCCTTTTCATTAAGAATTAAATATATCCGAAAAATCGTCCACCAACGTCTTCCAAACGGGAATACCATACGTCGTTACGTCCCAAAATTCAACGCTAAACGAATCAAAATCACAGCCAGCCGACTTGAATGCGTTGTAATCCGCAAATAAAGTAGGAACAACCTTAAAATTCGTTGCCTGCGTCGTTTTATATAAGGGGGCGTTAGAAATTACGTAGCTGTTGCTTGTCGAAGCAACCTCGCCGCGTGCAAATCCACCGTAGGTATCCGCAACGGGCACGTCGGGGGCGTAGACGATGACGTTCTTCAAATTCACTTTCCACATCGCATTGCCCATAAAGGCAAGATTGCTTGCGCCGCCGTCGATAAAGTATACGCTTGCATAGATGTTTTCAAGCGTACTAAACTCGCTGTCATCTTGCCCGCCCTCACCGCAAAGAATACCGGCAGGCGCTTTACCCGAGGTTCCGTTTTTGGCGATATTATGCAATGCCAAATTTTTGATCGTTGCTTTTTCTAAAAATTGGCCGAAAAGACCGCATCTATATTCCTGCGAATGGTTGAACGTGAAGGTCAATACGTGCCCTTTCCCGTCGAAATAGCCGCCAAAATTGTTGGGTTTCATGCCCTCGGGGAAGGAAAGGATCGTGTATGGCTCGATAATATCCCTAGCAAGCATATAGGTGCCCGTGATGAGCTTCGTTTCCTTGCCCGCATAAATCCCCACGAAATCCTGCAGCTCGTCGATAATTTTCGTATATATGCTGCACGTCGCTTGATAGCCAACGGTATCATTGTAGAAAATCATCGTGTTTTCAACGCTTTCCGCAATATCCAATTTTCCGTCTTTGAGTTTATATTCCTTGCCGTCCAACGCGTACGAAACCATACCCTCAAAGCCGTCGATAATCTCGCTTATGGGCTTCATACTTTGGGTTTCTTCGTCAAAGTACTTTCCGTCGGCAATCGAATAATTAATTTCCATATCCAAAGCCTTTACGGGACGAGCCACAGTGACGTCAAAGGAAACTTCCTTGCCGCCGTAAGCGACGATGAGATTTGTTTTTCCTGCTTTATTCGCCTTGATATTCCAAGTGTCGCCCGCCTTTTCGAGCGTAGCAATCCCCTCGTCCAAAATCGACAGAGTGTACTCCGCCACTTCTTCGCCGTCTTCGGAAACGAACACGGAAGAAATCGTTTGCGACGTTGCATATTCCACGTCCTCGTGCGTAGTAACCGTATATAAGTCAATGGACGTAAGCATACCGCCGTCCAAAAGCACCGTAGTTTCGGGCACAACGTTGACGGTAACCGTTTCCGCTTGCACAGTCAAGCCGCGCCAAGTAGCAACAACACTCACCTGCGTACTGCCGACAATGCCGTTCGCCACAAATTTGCCGTCTACGACGTCCCCAACCGTTTTATCCGCGACGTAATATTCTATTTCCCCGTCGGTGAAGGTTTTTCCATTGAAACGCACGCATGCGCCGAGCGCAAACTCCGTGCCTTTCATAATCGTAATTTCCTCGCGCACATTGTTGCCGAAGGAAAGCGTGGGGACATTGCCCGCCGTATCTACTTCCACCTTACAGCTAACCTGCTTTGTGCCGTATTCCGCCGTGATGGTTGCAAAACCGACTTTTAAGCCTTCCACAAAACCGTTTTGATCTACGGATACAACGGACGGGGACGAAGATTTCCACGTCAAGCTTTCCCCTTCAAGTACGTTGTAGGAAACAGGCAATTGCATCCTGTCCCCCAACGTGAGAAGAAGGTTCGTCTTCCCCATTTCCAACTTTTCCACAACGGGAACGGGTGCGGAAGTGTTATCGTTGCCGCAACCTGCCGCTATTGCGACGGAAAAACACATTGTACAAGATAATATAAAGGATAAAAATTTCTTCATTTTTGTCTTTCTCCCATACCGTCTATGCACTTATCGCAAAGACAAGCCTGCCGCCCAAGTACCGATTGTCGAAGGCGATCTTTCCGCGAAACGGAATTCTCTCAAACTTGAAATTTCCGTTTTGAAATACATAACCATTTCGTTATATACGTCGTTCTCCAAGCTATCTTCACAGTTTGCAAGCATATAATATGCAGGGCATACCCATTCGATATCGATATGTTCTTTCAACGCTTTATACAGTTCGGGATCAATCGCTTCGTATTTTGCGATAAGCGCTCTCGCCTCGTCAATACTGTCCAACCATCCCTTCAACATTTCATAATGCCAATAATCACGGCTGATTGCGTAGTTGATGATACCCGTTTGCGTAATCTTTTTCGTTTCATGCGCAACGATAATCGCCCAATTATTCTCTTGCACGTACAAATCGAACATCACGTCCGCGGCGTCCTTAAACATTGCCTTAAACCATCTTTGCGTCAATTCGTTGATATCCTGCGTGGTATCCCATTGCATTTTGGAATCCAAATAAATATCTAACATTTGGAAAGAGGTTACGTTTGCACCCGGCATTGCGGACTGCTTAAACATAAATTCCGCGCCGCCTTCTTTAAAGAATTGATATGCGTCGGTGTCGTAGAAGTTCGTACCAGCTGTTCTGAACAAGAAATTACCAAAGTTTGCATCGTACGTCCAAAGATATACGGACGACGAAATATCAAACCACTTCAAAGAGTTTTCTACACCCTCTTTGCTTGCTTCGTCGTAGATATTCTTTTGATAGCTCAAACCGCTTGAAACCGCATAGAACACGCCGACGTCGTCACGCATTTCCAAATCGGGATGGTTGACAACGTACTTACCTGCCTTTTCATCGTAGTGCGCAGGCGATTCTACGAACGCTGCGTAAGCGAAGAAGACAAGGGTAAGATCGCGCTTGTAGGGTGCGTTTTCCGGTTTATTCATCCAATCTTCAAGCTTTGCGCGAATGTTGTTTGCCATAATAATGGCAAGTGCGGATTGCGCGCCGTACGTTTGCTTCGCTTTTGCACACCACTCGCAGTTACACATCGTATTAGCGTTGTCCTCTTGCGTGAACGTAACAATGTTGCGAAGCGGATACTTATCGGGGGAATATTTCACCAAAGAGCGTGTAATAACTTCCGCCGCACGCGCTACCAACGCTTCGTATGCCTCTACGTTGCCGTGCGCCGTATAGCAAAGCTGTGTATTGTCCGCACCTTGACCGCTTTGATCGGAGAACCACTCCTTTTGTGAGGTGGGTGCCTCACGGGGAATTACGTTGGACGTATTGTGAATAATATGTTCGCTTGCGCCGTTTTCCGTGTCGCCTATCGGCAAGAAATATTCACTGTATGTGCGCGTACGGAAACGATATTGAAGATTGTTGGGGTTTTGGTCCGTGAGCGCAGCGGGACTTGTGCGCATCTCAAAATCGGGAACATCCACCACGTTAAAATCACGCATTTTGACGTTTCTCGTTTCGGTGATCGTAAAGCAATCATAAGCGAATTGTTCGTAATCGAACATAAGATTTAAGAAGGTATATACGCCGTTCATTGCGCCGCTTGAGGTGGCGCCTGCAATATACACCGTCTTATCTTTCGTGATAATACGTACGCCTTGCGAACCGACAATCTCTTCTTTCAAATCGACGTTTGCCGATTGCAACATTTGTGTTGCGCCAAGAGAGATATATTTCCCGTCCGCCGTATGCGCCAAACCGCTCTCTGATTCTTTGACCGTGGTCAATTTTATCCCCGTTGCTTCCTCGAAGAAGTATTTAAGTTCCGCCTCTGCGATAATTAAGTTAGAATCGGTTACGGACGGCAAAAGAAGCTTATACTCCGTTTTGCCGTTTTGCACCATATAATCGTCCCGTTCGGGCGCGGTCAAATCGTGTACGCCGTCCGTGTATCTATATTTTTCTCTTTCTGCTACACGTTTTTCTTTTGCTCCGCAACCGCCTAAAAAAGTGCATAAGCAAAGCGCGCTAAGCAGTAATGAAATTATACGTTTTTTCATACTTTTGCCCCCTTATTTGGTAACGACTACGTTATAGTACGCGGAAGAGCTGTTTCCAAGCTCGTCATACGCAACCACGTAAACGATAAATTCGCCGACGTTTTTAAAGACGTAAGAGCTTACGTTGTAGCCGTCCTCTTCCAACGTGAAATCCTTGGACATAATCATCGTATAGACCTTGATATTCTCTTTTGACGTTACGTTGTCGGATACGGTAAATTCCTTTACTTTATGCGTACTGCCCACTTGAAGATTGACAACCGTTTGCGTGTTCACTCCGCCCTTAAACGTGATGGTAGGCGCAACGCCCTCGCTTACGTTGATAATGTAGTAATCGCCGCTCGACAAGCTTTCTTGCCCGTTTCTTGCGGAAATAAGACAGGTTGCCTCATAGGTGACGCGGTATTGCCCAACCTGCGTAAGCTTTAACTTGTAAACCTTATCCGCCGCCACGTTTTCCAAAAGTACGTTATCCACGGATTTTGCCACGCTGCCGTCGGGTGCAACCACGGTCAATTTTACGTCTTTGCTCAAGACCGTACTAAATACCGAGCTGCCATAGCAAGGCGAAATTTCATATACGCTGTTTCTTTCCAACGCGCCGTTGGCGGTTTGGAAAGCAATTTGCGGTATGCTTTCGCGGATGGATTTCGAGAAGGTTTGATAATTTAACTGCGATACGGTAATCGAAGTCGCCGTCGTAGCGCCGTCTATTTCAATTTCCAACAAAGCGCTGTCCGTCGCAAACGCCTTTACGCCTTCGATAAGCAAGTCGTCCGCGGTCATGCCAAGTGCCGAATAAGCGAACGTAAATTCGCCTGCCAACGCTTTATGTTTGGTGAAAATCTTTCTATCGAAAACAAGCTTTCCATTCTCATACTGTTGAATTTGAAGGGTTACGTTGGTAGAGCTTTGCGTTTGATAGGTGTACGTAACGTAGCTATTCAACGGATCGCGCGCATCACGCAACGTGAAGGTAAGAGTGCTTGCCGACTGCGCGTCCAAATGGAATTGTGCGTTGAAATTCGCACTCGAAAGCAAGTTGACAAATTGCAACTTTCCATCGCCGTCAAAGGTGTATTGTGCGCCTTCCGACAACATAGCCGCAGACGAATAATTCCCTTGCCAATACTGCAAATATTGTTTTTCCGACGTCTTTTTACCATAACCGACGTCCACGACGGTGTACACGTCCGATTCCACAAAGCTTTCGCCGTAGCTTGCCTTGAAACGAATCGTCGAATTTGCCTCCACCTTATATTCTTGCATTTGCGCGGCGGTAAGCGCGACGTAATCGCCGCCGTCCACCGAAACGCTTACTTGCGCTATATTTTCTTTGAATTTCCCCTCGCCTGCTGAATACGCCGCCACGGGTGCAATCGTATACGCAGCGCCTTTAAGGAAATAGGGCGGGAAAGCAAACGGGTTTTGGAAAATCGCCGCGTTTTTGTCCTCGCACGTCACGGTGTAGGAATAACTTTCCGCATAGACGTTGTCCTTAAAGAGATAGGTGATTGTATATTCGCCCGCGTAAGTAGGAACGTAGGTATAGCCGTCCGTGCCGTTATCCATAACGTCCGTTTCTTCGCCGTTGGGTGCGGTAACGATAACGCTAGTTTGGACGGTCTTGTTGATACCGCTTGCTTGAATATACGGAAGCACGTTGTATTGCGCGGCAACCATTTTATCCAGCGCTTTGGGGGTGTAAACGATATTTTCCTCATCGACAACTACGAGGTTGAGCAAGAATTTCCCTTCGTTGCCATAGCCGTCCACCGCCGTATATACAGCCGTGTAGTTGCCCGCTAAATCGGGTACGAATACGCCGTCCTCTACGTTCAACAACACCTGCCCGTACTTGCCGTAATTGCGATATACTTCCAAATACGTTTTGCCATAGTAGTTGGCGTCGATGACGTTTTCAATCGTAGGCAAGTACATGGGTACGCCCTTTTGCAAATAAACGGTGTTTCCCTTCGTGGTTTCTACGTCCACGGAAACGTCGGGTGCCGTCGTATCGACAATCTTGCCGTTTTGCAGCGCTTCACCGCTCATACCAAAGATTTTTTCAATGCCCAAATTGAAGGTAGACTTGGTGTAATTATATACTTCGATATTCAAATACACCTCGCCCGTCGTGAAGAAGGAATTATAATCCAACACGTTTACGCCGTAAATTTCCGGCGAATCGAGATCGGTGATAAAGCGCAAAGTATTGCTCTTTGTCTTGATTTGGTGATTTTTCAAATCCCAAAAGAGCGTAAGCCCGTCTTGCGCGAACATAGTCGCGTTGTTTCTGCAACCCATACCCGTACCCCAAGCCGTCTTGGATTGATAGCGTTGCGGGCGGTGAATTTTGTACAGCTCGCCGTTATATTCTTCCGTCATGTCTTGGGGACGGTTACGATTTTGTTCCAAGCCCGTAAAGTTTTGCGTGCTTGCGCCTGCGCCCATATAATAAACGCCTTGACCTGCCTCACCGCACCAAATATAAAATTCTACAAACTTCGTAGCGTCGTAACAATCGACAACCTTAACCGAAACGGTGGACGCGTCGGGGTTTTCGTTTTCGTTTTCTCTAAACATAGGGAAAATTTTGCAAACTTCCAACTCTTGTCCAGCGAAATCGTTTAAGTTAATCGGCGTATTGAAGGTAAAGGAACTGCCGTCCTTTAAGGTGACGTCAATGCCCTTTTTACCTCTTTCAAGTAAATCGGTTGCGTATTCCGCCGAAGCGCCTTCGCCAAGTCCGTATTTGTTTTTATTCACCACAAAGGTTTGCGTAACGGAAATGCCGTTTGCGTTGAAATAGGTAAGCTCGTAATACCCCATTTTATCCAAGGTATAGCTGCCCTCGCCCTTCGCCACGCCGTCCGGCCCGCGCAAAACGACGCCAACCGCCGCCGTTTCTTTACCGCCCGATTTAATGCTTACGCTTGAAGGCGTGGGGACAATCAACGTATCCCCGTAGATATACTCTCCTTGCAAAACGTATTCGCTCGGAATGATAAGTTCCGTTTCCGCCTTCGCGTTTTGCACGTTTATTGCCGCAACGGTGCCAACACCCAAAAGAGCAGCACTGCACAGCGTTAAACATAATGCTTTCATTTTTTTCGTCATTTTCTTACCTCTTAATAAAAGTAATTATTCTTTTAAGCCGCCCATCGTCAAATTGCCCATAAGCAATTTATTGCAAGCGATAAATACTGTGAAAATAGGAACGGCAAGCACCATACAACCCGCAACACGCGTAGGTACGTTTTGATCTTCCATACCGCCGCCCGTCGTATCACGCATCATCTTGAACACAGCGTAAGACAAGGTGGGATGGTTGGGATAATACAAAAGCGGGGTTTGATAATCATTCCAAGTTTGAATAAATTGCAACAAGAATACCGTGAAGAACACCTTTGCACAGAGCGGGAAAATTATCCTAAAAAAGATGCCGATTTGCGACGCACCGTCGATTTCCGCAGCTTCCATATACGTATCCGACAGTCCCTTGAAATGCGCGTAGAACACGAAGAAATACACGCCCGTGAAGTTGAAGTTAAGCACGACCATAGAAAAGATCGTATCGTAAATACCTAAATCACGCAAGACGGACATCATAGACGGCGAAGAGCCGACAATGGGGATTGCCATAACGACAAGCATCGTCACGTAAATAATTTCGCTAAAACGGAATTTATATTTTGCACAAAGATAAGCGCAAGTAAACGCGATAAACGCGTGCACAAACGAGCAAATCACCGAATACATCACGGAATTGAAAATGAAATGCCCGAACGTGAAGTTTGTACCGGGTGCATTTTCCACGTAGCCGAAAAGCACCGAATAATAACTTGCATCAATCGCATCGAATTGGAAGCTTGAACCAAAGAGAATTTTTCTGTAATTCCCGAATGCCAACGCCTCTTTCGCGCCCCACGCATTCAAATCGGGGAAGCCAAGGATATTGCCACCGAAGCTGTAATCGTCGTCCGACTTGAAAGAGTTGATAAGCCCCCAACCCATCAAGAGAATTAACGAAACGGCATAAAGCACCAACAGCACCGCGATAATAATGGAGGTAACTGAAATTTTTATTTTCGTTTTCTGCATATCCGTCCCCCCTTAATCTACCCTAGGTCCGTACTTTTCCAACAGCTTCTTGACAAGCAAGGTTATCGGCACCAAAATCGCCGTTGCAATCAAACCAAGCGCGGCAAGCTCACCCAACGTCATATACCCAGAATCCGCGTAAATGTCTTGGCTGGCATAGGTGTTTTTCGCTGCCATACGGAAGAAATAATATGCGAATACTGGCACGTCCCCGTCGTTGCCGAAGAAGAAGTGCAAGCTCATTTGGTTGTTGAATATCCCTGCAATACTCGTCAAAAGGAAGGTCGTAATCGTCGGGAAAATAATCGGCACGTAAATATACCAAAATTCTTGCAACGTCGTTACGCCGTCAAGCGATGCCGATTCCACGATAGACTGGTCAATCCCGCTCATTGCGCCCGTATAAATAAGGACGTTTGCACCAAAGGAAAACCACAGCGTAAACACAAGCGCCGTGTAAAATTTCACCGTAACGGACGTCGTCGGAGAAAGCAACGGAATAGGGTTTTTACGGTGTATTCACGGACAGCCTCCGAGAATACCGCATAAAAGGTCTTGTCGCCGTCCACCGTGATTGCGGAAATATCCACAACCTCGCCGCCGTCCGTCAAAGACCAACCAATGAAGGTATACGAAAATTCTTCCGTACT
>JAFTMQ010000086.1 GCA_017452305.1 Clostridia bacterium
ATGGGCAGAATCGTCATCTTTGCGTGCGGAACGGGACACCCGTATTGTTCCACGGACACGGCGGCGGCGCTCCGCGCTTGCGAAATCAACGCGGACGTATTGCTTATGGCAAAGAACGTGGACGGCATTTACGATTCCGACCCCAAAACCAACCCCTTTGTAAAGAAGTATGACGAGCTTCGTTATGCCGACATTATCAACCGCGATTTGAAGGTAATCGACTTCACGGCGGCGACGATGTGTATGGAAAACGGCGTGCCCACCTTGGCGTTTGGCTTGAATGAGGAAAACGCGCTCGTGCGCGCGGTGTGCGGCGAACAGCTCGTCACGATTATCAAAGTGTAAAAATCGACTTGTATTAGGCGGTTAAATTGATAATAAAAAAGATAGCGAAAGTAGAAATATTATGATTGAAAACGAAAAGATTGAAGAGATGATGATGGAGCTTGAAGAAAAGTGTGAAAATACCATTTCGGCTTTGGAAAGAGATTACGGCGCAATCCGTACCGGCAGAGCAAACCCCCGTATCCTCGACAGATTGGAAGTAGAGGCTTACGGCGGCATGAGCAAGCTTATCGAGCTCGGCAACGTTTCCGCACTCGACGCGAAATGCTTGCAAATCAGTCTTTGGGATAAATCCCTTTTGAAAGCGGTGGAAAAGGCGATTTTGCAATCCAACATCGGCCTTACCCCCTCGAACGATGGTAACGTAATCCGTTTGGTATTCCCCGATATGACGGAAGAACGCCGCCGCGAGCTTGTTAAGCAAGCCAAGAAGATGGGCGAAGAAAGCAAGGTTGCCGTGCGTAACCACCGCCGTGAAGCCATGGATATTATCAAGAAAATGAAGACGGCGAAAGAGCTTTCCGAGGACGAAGCGGCAGGCTGCGAAGCAGACGTTGAAAAGATGATTTCTGGCTATATGAGCAAGCTGGAAACGGTAATTTCCGCGAAAGAAAAAGAACTTCTCACCGTTTAATTTTACGAGGGTTTCACTGTGGCTATGGAGAAAAATATTATCACCGAGGAAACGCGTATTCCTCGCCATATCGCCATTATCATGGATGGAAACGGACGTTGGGCGAAAAAGCGTCTGTTGCCCCGTTCCGTTGGGCATAAAAACGGCATGGAGCGCATGATAGGCTTGATGGAGCACGCCTTTGACTTGGGCGTGAGCTATATCACGGTCTATGCACTTTCCACCGAAAATTTAAAACGCCCGAAAGAGGAATTGGACGGCTTGTTCGGCTTGATATGCAACCACTTCAAGGTATATATGAAGCGTGTTTGCGACAGAGGCGTTCGTTTGCGCGTGGTGGGGAATTTGCCCTTACTGCCCGACGACGTACAAGCAATTTTGCACGAATCGGAAGCGGAAACGGCGCATTTTGAGGGTAAGGGCATCAACGTTGCCTTGGCTTACGGCGCGCGCGACGAAATCGTAAATGCCGTCAATAAGGCGGTGGCGCTTGGCGAAAAGGTGACGGAAGAGAGCTTTGCTCGTCTTTTATATACCGCCGATTCGCCCGATCCCGATTTGATTATCCGCACGGGCAAAGAGGTGCGTCTTTCCAACTTCCTCTTGTATCAAGCGGCGTATTCCGAGCTGTATTTTTCGGATAAAATGTTCCCCGAATTTTCGGACAAGGACTTGGATAAAGCGATTGTAGAATTTTCTCGCCGTACCCGTCGTTTTGGGAAAACGGACGAGCAGTTGCAAGAATGATTTTTTTCGTTGTCTGCGTTTTTTAAGGCGCGGGCAACGATTTATAGAATAGTGAAAAAAGTAAAAAGATAGGGGCAGGTACGCGATGAAATGTGTTTGCGTGGCGGCGGCTATCTTTTACGGAGGCGAAAGAGGTATGTTAAAACGTTTTCTTGCGGGCTCTTGCTATATTTTAGTTTTGGCCGTATGTTACTGTTTAAAAATTTTCGTGCCGCAGCCCTTCGGCGATTTTTGTTTTGACGCGCTCATCTATGCGTTTGCCATTATCGGCACGTTTGAAATGCTGCGCGCGGTCAAGGATAAAATCACGAAAGTGGAAAAAGGGCTTGTGTGGGCGTTTGCGATTGTAGCAATCCCTGCTTGCGCGGTTAGCGAAGTATATTTGCAAAATTACGGCGGCGGTATCGTCGCGACGGCGGCGGTGTTTATGGCGTTTGTTATGGCACTGTTTATCGCCTTTATTGCCAACCACGAAAAAATGACGTTGGAAAGCTTTGGCGTAACGCTCGTATCCGCTATTTATCCTACCGTCTTGCTTTGCGCGATGGTGCTTATCAACCACGTGGGCATTAGCAACGCGTCGGTGAAAGATTTTGCGCTCGACTCCCGTCTTGCCGTTTTGCTTGTATTTTACCTCTCGCCTTGGGTGGATTCGATTGCGTACGTATTCGGGTTCTGCTTCAAAAAATACTTCCCCAAGAAGATGGCGCCCAAGCTTAGCCCCAACAAGACGGTTATCGGTTGCGTGGGCAGCTTTGTCGGCGGTATGGCAGGCGCGGTAAGCTTGTATTTCCTTTACAATATGCCCGCGTTGGCAGGCTCTTACGATAAGATGTATATTTGGTTGCCCGTGTATATTGTGATTGGCCTAATCGTTACCGTGGCGGTAATTTTGGGCGACCTTGTGGAAAGCTGTATCAAGCGTAAGGCAGGCATTAAGGATATGGGCAACCTTATCCCCGGCCACGGCGGTATCTTGGATAGAATTGACAGCGCGCTGTTTGCAACGATGGCAATTTATGTGTGCTTCCTTGTCATTCGCCTTATCGTATAACGGAGAAAACTTGCAGTGAAAAGCATTTCTTTGATCGGCTCGACGGGCTCGATTGGCAGACAAGTCTGCTCGGTGGTGCGCCGTCATTCCGATAAATTCAAAATTAAAAGCATCGTGGCGAACGCATCGGCGGACTTGTTCTTAGAGCAGGTCCGCGAGTTCATGCCCGATTACGCCGCGCTTGCGGACGAGGAGACGGGCAAACGCATTGCCGACCAAATCCCCGCGGGCGTGAAATTTGGCTACGGCGAAAAAGCGGCGGAGGACGCGATTGCCTACGGTGACGTTGCGTTCGTTGCGGCAACCGGCTTTGCGGGCTTGAAATATAGCTTAAAAGCAGCCGAGCTTAAAAAGCCCATTGCGCTTGCAAACAAAGAGACCTTGGTGTGCGGCGGCGAGCTTGTTATGGGCAAAATCAAGGGGGCAGGTATCGATTTAATGCCCGTGGACAGCGAACATTCCGCACTTTGGCAGGCGTTAAATTTTAAGGCGAATTCCCCGTTTAAACGGTTGATTATCACCGCGAGCGGCGGCCCGTTTTACGGATACACGGACGAGCAATTACAAGCCGTTACGCCCGCGTCCGCGCTCAAACACCCCACTTGGCAGATGGGCGCAAAAATCACGATTGACAGCGCAACCCTGCTCAATAAGGGCTTTGAGGTTATCGAGGCGATGTGGCTGTACGACGCGCCTTTAAGTAAAATTCACACCGTCGTGCAACCCGAAAGTATTATCCATTCCATGGTCGAATTTGACGACGGCGGCATTATGGCGCAAATGAGCTATCCGACGATGGAATTGCCCATTCAGCTTGCGCTCACCTATCCCGAAAGGTTGGATTGCAATTTGAAGTCCCTCGACTTTGAAACGCTTGGCGCAATCCGCTTTTTACCCTTGGAAAGAAAGCGGTTTGCTTGCTACGATTTGGCGCTTACCGCGGCGGAGCTTGGGGACAACTACCCCTGCGCGTTGAACGGTGCGGGCGAGGTGGCAGTGCGCGCCTTTTTGGATGGACGGATAGGCTTTATAGAAATTGCAAAAACTATTGCGGACGCCTTGGAAAAAACAGAGCGCGTCAAAGCGGAAAGCTACGATATTTTAAAACAAACGGACGCGCAAGCGCGCGAATATGCGCGTGCGTTCGTGCATAAATACGGAAAGTAAGACGTAAATATAGTGTTGGGAGAAAAAAACGTGTTGGTAAATTTGTTGTCCTTTGCAGGTGTAATGAAAACAATCGGCGGCGTGGCGTTGGCGGTTGTGATTTTGCTTGCCATGGTGACGATACACGAGTTTGGACACTATATCGCGGGTAGATTGCTCGGCTTTAAAATCACGGAATTTGCCGTCGGCTTCGGCCCTGCTTTGTTCAAAAAGCGGAGTAAAAAGACGGGCGTTTTGTTTGCGCTTCGCCTCGTGCCTTTGGGTGGATATTGTGCGTTTGACGGCGAGGACGAGGACCTTTCCAAAAAGGAAGACGAGGACAACGAGGAAGACGAGCCCTTCGAGGAAATGACCGCCCAAAAAGAGGGAAATTCCGAAAATGAAGGGGGCATGTCCGAGACGAATGAAACCCCGTCCGTCACGGAAAGTGAGGAAACGGAAGATAAAAACGAGGATAAAAAGAAAGAGGACGACTATCCCGAGCCGCAGGGCGCGCGATTTAACGACCAACCGCCTTGGAAGCGTATTATCGTGTTGATTGCGGGCGCGACGATGAACTATTTGCTTGCGCTCTTCTTAATTATATTGATGTTTGCGTGCGTGGGCAGGCCTGTCTATACCGTGGCGGAAAGCGATAAATTCCAACCGGCGGCAGGGCAAACCTTCGAGGGCTTGCAGGCGGGCGATACGATATTAGAAATCGATGGGAAAACGTTGTATATGCTCACCGATTGGCAGGACGCGCTCAACGGCAAAAAGAAAGGCGACGTGGTGGACGTGTTGGTCATTCGCGACGGAAAGAAACAGACGATCCCCGTAAGCTTATACGCGGACGCGAACGTGAAAAATATGTCGGATAGCAACGTTATTTTCTATTCGCTCGGCTTGGTCGTGCACGAGGAAGTGGACGGCGAAAAACAGCTCGTTCGATATTTAGAATTGCATTCACAAACGGTACGCGACGGATTTTTCCCTACCATAGGACATTCGTTTATGTATTCCTTTAAGTTAGGCGGCAGTGTTTTGCGTTCGCTGGGCGAGTTGATCACGGGCAAAATCGGCATTAAAGCGATGGGCGGACCGGTAACCACCATTTCCGTGACGGCGGAAGCGGCGACAAACGGCTTTGCATCTTTTCTCAATATCGCGGCGCTTATCGGCGTCAACCTCGCCGTGTTCAATTTGTTGCCCGTCCCCGCGCTTGACGGCTGTAAGGTGATTTTCTGTATTATCGAATGGATCCGCAAAAAGCCGATCAACCGCAAGGTGGAAACGATTATCAACCTTGTGGGGATTATCTTCTTGCTTGGGTTTGCCGTGCTTGTCGATTTATTGCATTTTATTTTATAAAAAATTGAAAAAAATTTAAAAAAGTTGCGGCTGTCAAGTAAAAATGCTTGACAGCCGTGTTTTTATTGCGTATAATGGTTGAGGATTATGAAGAGGAGGCAAAAAAATGAAAGACGATTTGGTTTTTTTGCGGCTCTGGGATTTATATTCCCCGTTGTTGACGGCAACGCAGAGAGAGATTTCCGATTTATATTTCAATTACGACCTTTCTTTGGGGGAAATTGCCGAGCAGAAAGGGGTTTCCCGTCAATCGGTTTCCGATTGCTTGCATAAATGTAGAAAGCAGTTGGAGCAATACGACGAGAAGTTAGGTTTTACAAAGCTTTTAACGGACGGTGATCGGGCGTTTTCGGCGTATATGACGACGGTTACGCGCTGGATAGCCGCGCAAAAGGAAAAGGGCGACAACGAGGAAAGCGTTTGCGCTTTGGAACAAGCTTTATCCGCCGTACTTGCAGAACACGGCGTAGAAGTGATTGAGGATTAGGAGAAAACATGGGTTTATTTGGTGGATTATCCGAAAGATTAAATCATATATTTTCCAAGCTGACCAAGCGCGGTAAGCTCACGGAGTTGGAAATCCGTACCGCAATGCGCGAGGTGCGCGTGGCGCTTTTGGAAGCGGACGTAAACATTCGCGTTGCTAAGCAATTTATCGCCGAGGTTTCCGAAAAAGCGGTCGGGCAAGAGATTTTAAAATCCTTGAACCCCGCACAGCAGGTTATCAAAATCGTCAATGAAGAGTTGATTGCGCTCATGGGCTCGAAGAATGCCAAGCTTGAAGTTTCGCCGAGATTGCCCACCGTCATTATGATGTGCGGTTTGCAGGGTGCAGGTAAAACGACGCTTTGCGGTAAGCTTGCTATTCAATTAAAAAAACAAGGCAAGAAGCCCTTGCTCGTTGCGGGCGATATCTACCGCCCCGCCGCAATTACGCAGTTGCAGGTCGTCGGCAAAAACGCGCAGGTCGAGGTCTTTGAAAGGGGTACGCAAAGCCCCGTGAAGACGGCAAAGCAGGCAATCGAATACGCGCGTTCGATGGGCTACGATACCGTAGTGTTGGACACGGCGGGCCGTTTGCAAATCGATGATACGCTCATGCAAGAGCTTGAAAATATCAAAAAAGAGGTGGAAGTGACGGAAACCCTTTTGGTCGTCGATGCGATGACCGGTCAAGAGGCGGTGAACGTAGCCGAAACCTTCAATTCCCGTTTGGACGTAACGGGCGTTATCCTCACCAAGCTGGACGGCGATACGCGCGGCGGTGCGTGCTTGTCTATCAAGGCGGTGACGGGTAAGCCGATTAAGTTTATCGGCGTGGGCGAAAAGCTCACCGACTTAGAGCCCTTCTATCCCGACAGAATGGCGTCGAGAATTTTGGGCATGGGCGACGTGCTTTCCCTTATCGAAAAGGCGCAGCAAGCCATCACGGAAGAGGACGCGAAGAAAATGCAGCAAAAAATGCTTGCCAATTCCTTCACTCTCAACGATTATTTAGAGCAGTTTGCGATGATGAAGAAGATGGGTGGCGCGCAAGCGATGCTTTCCATGCTTCCCGGCGCAAGCAATATGCAGGTCGGCGACGTGGACGAAAAGAAAATCGAACGCACGAAAGCCATTATCCTTTCCATGACCAAGCAAGAACGCGACAATCCGTCCATTATCGACAGTAAGAGAAAACGCCGTATTGCGACGGGCTCGGGTACGAGCGTGCAAGAGGTCAATCAGCTTTTGAAACAGTTTGAGCAGACAAAGATGCTTATGAAACAGTTGAAAGGCGGTGGGATGGGGCGTAAGGGCGGTAAATTCCGCTTACCTTTCTAAAACGAAGAATATGCGGCGCATTTCTTCGTCGGACTTGCGTTTTGCCTAGGTCACGTACTACTTGTACGCTCCCGTCGGCAAAGCCGCGCCCTTCTTGAACTGCTTGCATCTACGCCGTTTTATCCTTCCGAAACGGGCGGCATATTACAATAAATTGCAAGCAAAGCTTTCGTGAATTGAAATCAAAGCTTTTCGATTCACGGCGCAGCCGATTCATGCCGTAAGGCAAATCATTTACATTTCGTCAACAACAGCTTCGGCTGTAAAAAAATAAGAAAAAAATTTTTAAGATACTTTGGAGGTATTTATTATGGTAAAAATGAGACTTTTCAGAATGGGCGACAAAAAGAACCCTATCTATCGTGTTGTAGTTGTTGACAGCAGAAAGGCTGCAACGGGCGAATATATCGACTGCGTTGGTCACTACAACCCCCACACCAACCCCGTTGAACTCACCATCGACAACGCGAAGGCGCAAGAATGGCTTGCAAAAGGCGTTCAACCCACCGAAACGGTTAAGAACTTGCTTGTAAAGACGGGCGCTATGGAAAAGAGCGCGAAGCTTAGCCCTTCCAAGACGAAAACCAAGAAATCCAAATAAAACGACGTATATGCGTCGCATTTCAGCGTTGCGCTGCGGTAACCTGCGGTCACGTACGGTTTAGTACGCTCCCTTAGGCTTTCCTCGCACGCCTTGAACTGCTCGCATCTCCGCTGTTTCCGGTTTCGTAAAACGGGCAAACGGAGCGTTAAAAGGAGCGAACAATGCTTGATTTAATCAAATACATCGTTGAACAATTTGCCGAAGACAAAGAAAATATCGAATACGTAGTCAACGAAAAAGACCGCGTAATCGAGGTGACGGTTATTCTTTCCCCCTCGGATATGGGCAAGGTTATCGGCAAGCAAGGCAAAATTGCGAAGGCTATGCGCACCATCGTGCGCGCGGCTACTCCTGCAAGTAGCAAGAGATACGCAATTGAAATCCGCGAACGCGGCGGCGAAACCGTCGATTGCGACGCAGAATGAGGTGAAAACCCTTTACGGGTGGCAGTGTAAAAAGGCTTTTTAAAACAAAGCCTTTTTTTGCCATTTTATTAAAAAGGATAGGGGCAGGTATGCGTTGAACGTATTTTCCGCCCTAAAAATAGGAGTATAACGTGGACCGTCTTATCATTGGCGAAGTGTTAAAACCGCAAGGCATTCGCGGTGAACTCAAAATTAAAACCTTTACGGACGAACCAACGGACGTGAAGGCGTTTGGCACGGTGTATATCGACGATACGCCCTACAAAATTCTCTCTTTCCGCGTCGGCCCTGACGGGGCGGCGTACGTTGGCTTGCGCGGTATTCCCGATAGAAACGCGGCGGAGCTTTTCCGCGGTAAAAAGCTGGAAGGCGCACGCGAGGACGCGCCCGAATTGGAAGAGGGGCGTTATTATATCGTGGACGTTATCGGCCTTTCTTGCGAAACGGAGGAGGGGGAAGTGCTCGGCGTTGTAACCGACATTAAAAATCTTTCTTCCGACGTTTACACGATAGAAAAAGCAGGGAAGCAAATCTTGTTCCCTGCCGTAAAAGGCGTTATCGTGAAAACGGACGTTGCGGGCGGTAAGCTCATCGTGAAGAAATCCGTTTTCGACGAAATCGCAGTATATTAATTGAAAGAAACCCTTTATTTCTCTTTGCTTGTTTGAAGAATGGTTTTTACAAACGATTTCGAAGTCAATACGAACGCGCCCGCAATGACGACGAACGCCATATCTATGAATACGTACAAATTATAAACGAGACTATATGCCCAAGCGTTTTGTCCTTTTGCGTAGGCTTCAAACGCGAACACGCCCGATAAAACGTGGCAAACGAAGCGCAACGTTCCCGCTATTGTCGCGCCAAAGGCAAATTTTAGCTGGGGAAGCTTTTCTAAACTTTTTCCGTCGCGGAACATCCCTGCAAGCCCTGCCGTGGCAAAAGCGATAGGGTAATCAAGCAAAAATTGCGCAGGGTGTATCAGCCAAGGGTCTTGTACGGCTTGTAATACCCCATAGACAAACCCGACAAAAACGCCTTTTTTTGTTCCAAAGATATACGAGTAAAGCATTAAAGGCAACAAACTGACAAGGGTGATAGAGCCGCCGTTAGGCATATCCCAAAGCTTTACGTAAGAAAGGGCGAAGCTCATAGCGACGCAAATCCCCGCATACGCAAGGGAACGGGTGTCAAGGGAAAAGCGGTTTTTATCAAACAAAGTTAAGCCGACGGTCAAAAGAACGGCTAACGCCGCAGAAACGTACAGCGCAATTTGTTTGACGCTTGCCGTGTCGGAGTTATAATATCCGTCGCCGTCGATTTTTTTGTAATAATAAAGAGAAATACAAACGAGCGCGGTAATCAAAGCGGCTACAAATGCGGCGAGAAAAATAAAGCCAAAAATCTTTTTATATTTGGGTTTATATTTAAGAATGATAAAGAAAAGGATAAGCCCGACGAAGCATACGCAAGCCATAATTAACAGCGGGATAAGCACAAGGCGAATCAGCGTTTGTTTATCTAACCAATTCTCTTGCGCGTACCCATCGCTATAATGATAAGCGATGTCGAAGGCGAAAAAGAGGATCGCCACGATAAGCAGGTACGAGACGAGGCTGAAAAACGCATATTTCATAAAAGCCGAAAACGCTTTGCGTTTAAGGAAAAAGATAAGCACCCCCGATAGTAGCGCGGCGGCAAGGATTCCGATTGTCAGCCATTTGGCAATCGGCTCGAAAACATCGATCGCATAGACCGAAAGCAGGGAAGAAAGAAACATAAAAAACCTCCTTTTTTCCGCCGTATGCGCTTTTTGAAAGAAAAAACGCCCACCGCAACGAATGCGTGGGGCGCAAATACTCTTTCCGTGGCGGTCGCTAAAAAAACGACGCCGCGTCAAAAACGGTTGTCAATCTCTCGCTCAAGTATTACCTTGCCGATTCAAATGGTATAATCTCAGCCTTTGTAGGGCACCCACGACGGATATTTTGTTTTGTACGTTTATTATAACGGACAAAACCACACTTGTCAAGTCTTTCCAAAAAATTTACGGAGGAATTTTATGCGCTACGATTTTTACGCATACATGGACCGAATGAAATATATCAAGCGTTGGCAGCTTATGCGCTCCACGCGCGAGGAAAATATTATGGAGCACTCGCAAGAGGTAACCTTGATTGCCCATGCCCTCGTCACCATCCACAACAAGGTGTTCGGCGGGAATGCAGACGTAGGGAAGACGGTGCTTTACGCTCTCTACCACGAAACGGGCGAGGTTATGACGGGCGATCTGCCTACCCCTATCAAGTATTATAACAGTGAAATCCACGGCGCGTACAAGGAATTAGAGGAAAAAGCCTGCAAAAAAATAGTGGGTATGCTTCCCGAGGAATTGCAAGGCGAAATTTCCCCCTTTGTGCTTGCGGACGAGGACAGCACGGAATACCGCCTCGTCAAAGCGGCGGATAGACTTTCCGCGTATATCAAGTGCTTGGAAGAGCTCCGTTCGGGCAACAAGGAGTTTGCCAAGGCAAAAAAGAGTATCGAAAGTGATTTGCGGAAGCGCAAAATGCCCGAGGTGGAATACTTCTTCGAGCATTTCATCGATTCCTTCTCGCTCGCGTTAGACGATTTGGAAGCGTTTTAAGCGCGTTTTGCTTGGATAAAAACAAAAATATCACGCAAATTTCAAACAGTTATTAGCAATTTAACGAAAAAACCGTATATACTATACGGTATAGAGAAAAAGAGGTTGACGGACAGCCGTCAAAAAAGGTTATGAAGAAATTTTTAAAGGTTATGGCATCTATACTTTGCGTGGGGACGATTGCGCTTAGCGCTACCGCCTGCACAGAGGTTATTAGCGCGTACGATATCGCGGTGAAAAACGGCTTTGTCGGCACGGAGCAGGAGTGGTTGGCAAGCTTAAAGGGTAAGGACGGCATTGACGGCGAGGACGGCAAGGACGCGCCCGCAATTACGGTGCAGGAGCTGTACGAGCAAGCGAAGCTGGAAAATCCCGAGCTTACCTATGAGGAGTTTTGTCAACAAATCGGCATCACGAACTTCGGGCACAACGACGTGGAAATGATTGCAAACAATATCATGTCCGTCGTGGAAATTTACTGCGGTTGGACGAAAACGACGACGGTAGGCGGCTTGCTCGCAAGGGAAGAGGTGGATTACAGTATGTCCACGGGCAGCGGCGTTATCGTGAATTTGGATAAGGAAAAAGGGAACGCGCTCGTCATTACCAACTATCACGTCCTCTATAACAAGGACAGCGACGCGAAGGGCATTTGCAGAGATAAGGATATGCGCTTATATTTGCACGGCTCGGTAATCAATTTCTATGCGGATTCTACAACGGGCTTTAACGACGGCGGCACGGACGCGATGAGGGCGACCTACGTTGGCGGCTCGATGGATTACGACGTAGCTCTTTTGCGGATTGAAAACAGTGACTACCTCAAAAAGAGCTGTGCCACCGAGGCGAAGATAGGCGATTCCGAAAGGGCGGTAGAGGGCGAAAAGGTATTTGCCATCGGCAACCCCGACGGCGCGGGTATTTCCGTCACGAGCGGTATTCTTTCCGTTAAATCGGAATATATAGACATCGAAGCGATTGACGAGCGGGACGTGGACGGCAAAATCGGCACGGACACGGTTAGCTATCGCGTTATGCGCACGGACGCCGCAATCAACGGCGGCAACTCGGGCGGGGCGCTCTTCAATGCAAAGGGCGAGCTTATCGGCATCACCAACGCCAAAAGCGTCGGCACGGACAAGGACGACATGGGCTATGCGTTGCCTATCTACGACGTGGTGGCGGTTGCCAACAATATCCTCGATAACGGCAAGGGCTGCGTAATGCGCGGTATGCTTGGCGTTATGGTCGGTCAAATAAGCGGCGTCGCGGAAAAGAACGAGGATGGCACGTTGAATATCGTGCAAAAATTTGCGGTGGCACAAGAAGTGGCGGCAAGCTCCTTCTCTTACGGCAAATTGCAGTTGAACGACGTGTTCGTTTGGGGACAGATTATCCCTAAAAAGGGCACGGCAGGTGAAAAGGTATATTTTGACCGTCAATATCAACTCAATACCCTGTTATTAAACGTGCGCTTGGGCGATACCGTTAAGCTTGGCATTATGCGCGAGGTGAACGGCGTGGAAAGCGAAGTGACGGTGGAGCTCGTATTCAATTCCCCCAATTGCTTCGTGGCGTACAACTAAAAAAATATCCTCTCTTTCGAGGACGGAATAAATTAGAGAAAAGAAAACGGAAAACAAGGCGCGCCCAAACGAGGGTGCGCCTTTTGCTATGCAGTATCCTATTTTTTTCCGCACTTTTATTTTTTTCAAGACTTGACAAAGACGGCGTTTTATAGTATACTATAAAAGTAATGATTTCCACGTGGAGGAAGGCGAATATGAGAGCGGAAGAATTGATTTCTAAGGTGTCGGGATTATCGCGCGAAGACGAGCGGTTTGAGGAATTGAAAAACGGATTGCCCTTGGGCTTGGATTCGACGGACGGGATTGTGCTTGCACAAAAGCGCAAACGCCCGTTTACCTTGCGCAATACCTGCGTTACGGGTGTGGGCAGAAGTAATTTTATCCGCCGTTTCTTAATCACCGTTTCCTGCCTTTACGATAGGGCGGAGGCGTGCTTTTTTATCATTTCCCCCAAGGCGGAATACGGCGAGCTGTTGCGCTTAAAATCCATGGACGTAACCGTCCCTTATATCCATACGAAAGCGGATTTGGATATGGCGGTTTCGACGATAAAGGAACTGCTTGCACAGCGCGAGGAAGGGAAGGGCTATCCCCACCTTTTCATCGTACTTGACGGCATAGAGGAGCTTGACGGCTGTAACCGCAACAGTGATTTAGAAGAATACAGAAGTATTTTTGAACTTTTCACCCGTCGTGAGGACGTAGATATGATTTGCGGCACCGACCTTATGCGCAGTATTTTTAGCGGCTTCCCCGGCGCGTTTGTGGGCGTGGGCAACTGCCTTGTTTCCTTGCGCGAAGAGGGGAAAGCGGACGTTACGTACGTCAACGACGACGCGTCCATGTCTTTGCCTATCCCTATCCATTATCCTTCCGCGCCGTTGGTCATGGAAACGATTATCTATTTAAACGCCTTGCCCGAGTTATAATCGCGTACATATGCAAAATAACACGAAATTTGATTTTCAACGCATACCTGCCCCCCTGCTTTTATGGTACGGAACGCACAAACGCGACCTGCCTTGGCGCAATAATCCCACGCCCTATCAAGTGTGGGTGTCCGAGATTATGCTGTAACAAACGCGCGTGGAAGCGGTGAGGGAATATTACGTCCGCTTTATGAACGCCCTGCCGACGGTGGAGGATTTGGCATATTGCGAGGAAGAAAAGCTGTTAAAACTTTGGGAGGGCTTGGGTTATTATAGCCGCGCGCGAAACCTGCAAAAAGCGGCAAAGCAAATCGTGCACGAGTTCGACGGCGTATTTCCGCAGACGAAAGAGGAACTTTTAAAGCTTGCGGGTGTGGGTAGCTATACGGCGGGCGCGATTTCGTCGATTGCTTACGGCTTGCCCGTGGCGGCGGTGGACGGAAACGTATTCCGCGTAGCCTCGCGCTTAGAAGAAAACGCAACCCCCATTTCCGACGTAAAATATCGAAGATATTTAGAAGAAACCCTTTCCGCCGTCTATCCGACGGACAAAAAGGACTGTTCGGATTTTACGCAAAGCTTGTTCGAGCTCGGTGCGCTCGTCTGTAAGCCGCGCAATCCCGACTGCGCGCTTTGCCCTTTAAATACGATGTGTCGCGCTTATAAAAACGGCACGCAAACGCGCTTTCCCGTCCTGCCGCAAAAGCAAGCGAAACGGGAAGAAAAGGTGCTCGTTTTTTTGATAGAAACGCCGCAGGGCTTTTGTATCCGTAGGCGAGAAGAGGGTGTTTTAAAGGGCATGAACGAATTTCCTTCCGCCGTGATTTTGGACGGGGAAACGCCCGAAAATATCCTAAACGAGTGGGGCATGTACGAGTTTACGGAAGTAAAACGAAAAAATTACGTGCATATTTTTACGCATATCCGTTGGAATATCACCTGTGTTTGGGTGCGGGCGGAATACGCGCCGTTCGATGCGTATAGCTTGGATGAAATCGAAGAGAGCATCTCTCTTCCTACCGCCTTTAAACACTGCTTGGGGACGATAAATGAAAGAATTTAAACTCACCTTTGAGGTTATCCCCGAGGAATGTTGGGGGTATAGCCTATACCATATTTTATTCCCTGCGGATTGGGACAAAGTCCGCAAGGACGCTTACCGCCGCGCGGGCTATAAGTGCCGTATTTGCGGCGCAAAGGGCAGGTTGGAAGCGCACGAAAAATGGAGCTATGACGAACACAATCGTCTGCAAAAATTAGAGGACGTTTTGGCGCTTTGTCATCATTGCCATGAGGTAAAGCATATTAGCCGCACCTATTTGGTGGGCAGAGGGGCGGACGCCGCCGAGCATTTTATACGCGTCAACGGTTGTTCGCAGGCGGATTTCCACGCCGCCCTTGTAAAAATGAACGAGGAATATACCGCCCGCAATAAAATTGAGGGTTGGGTGACGGACATCACTTGGCTAAAAGATAAATTCGGCATTATATTAAAATAAAAAAGCGAAAAGCGAGGATAATAAAATGAAAGTATTGCTTGTAAACGGCAGTCATCACGAAAAGGGCTGCACCTACACCGCATTGGCAGAGGTTGCAAAGGCGCTCAACGCAAACGGTATCGAGACGGAAATTTATCAACTTTCGGGCAAAAAAATCGAGGGTTGTAGAGGCTGTTGGGCTTGTAAAAAGGTGAAAAAGTGCGTGTTTGACGACGGCACGGTCAACGATTTCGTGGTGAAAGCGGCGGAATTTGACGGCTTTGTATTCGGCTCGCCCGTATATTACGCGTCGGCGTCGGGTGTGCTTGTAAGCTTTATGGACAGAGTATTTTACAGCGGCGCGAAAGCGCTTGCCTATAAGCCTGCGGCGGCGGTGGTAAGTTGCAGACGCGCGGGCGCAAGCACGACGTTCGACGTCATCAACAAATATTTCACCATCAACAATATGCCTATCGTTTCCTCTAATTATTGGAACGAAATCCACGGCAATACCGCAGAGGAAGCGGAAAAGGACGAAGAGGGCTTGCAAACGATGCGCGTTTTGGGCAACAATATGGCTTGGCTGTTAAAGTGCATTCAACTCGGCAAAGAAAACGAGGTTGCGCCCGTCACCGAAAAGAAGGTTTGGACGAATTTCATTCGCTAAGCATTATGCACGCTGATGGAAAGGCTGCGAACAATACAAACAGCGTGGTTGCAACGCCTGCAAAATCCGAGCCCCAGCTTACGGCGGAGCAAAAAGAAGAGCTCGGCGCATATAGCGAAGAGGAATTTGAAGCGGAAAAACAACGTATCATTTACGGCTTATAATTGTATTTGACAAAAAGGAAACACCCCGATTTATCGGGGTGTTTCTTGTCTATTATCTTTTAATTTTTTACCGCAATTCCGTATTCCACATTTACACAAAGGGGTGTTCTACGCGGATAACGCAAAAGGTGTTGGGCTTTTCCGCGCGGATTTTGTCTGCAACCGCTTTTTCCGCCTCTTCCGCACACATTTTGCAATCGGTGGGGACAAGCAAATCGAAAATGACGTTCACGCTCTCTTCGCCCATCGTCATACGGAAATCGTGAATACTAAAACTTTCATCGACGGCTTGCGCCGCGCGCTTGGCGACGTTGTGCATTTCATTGACGAGCGGATCGTTGAGGACGATGGGGTCGAGATGAACGGTGACGATACAGCCGAATTTCTCGTGCATGTCGCGCTCTAACTTATCCACTTCCTCGTGCGCGACGTTGATATCCTCGTCCGCAGGAACTTCGGCGTGAAAGGAAACGATTTGCCTGCCCGGGCCGTAATCGTGCACGATAACGTCGTGAATGCCCACAATTCGCTTATAATTCTTGGTGAAAGCGTAAATATCGTCGATAAATTCTTTATCGGGCGGCGAGCCGAGAAGTAGGTCAATGGTCTCTTTTGCCGCTTTCACGCCCGTGAACATAATAAACGCCGCCACGAGAATACCCGCCCAACCGTCGATAGGGAGCGCCCAAATTTTCGCTACGATAGAGGAAACGAGGACGAGCGTCGTTGCTACGCAGTCGCAAAGGCTGTCAAACGCCGAGGCTTTGAGGGCGGAAGAGTTGATTTTTTGCCCGATTTTCCGATAAAAAATAAACAAACCGAGCTTGACGAGGATCGCCGCGCCGAGAATAATATAAGTTGCCATACCAACGACGGGCAAGCTTTTACTGCCGATTTTTTCAATAGAGGACGTGAGCAGTTCAAACCCGACAAGGATAATAAGCATATCCACGATAAAACCGCTTACGTATTCAAGCCTACCGTGACCGAGCGGGTGTTCCTTATCCACGGGCTTATTGGCAAGGCGGAAACCGATTAAGGTAACCACAGACGAGCCTGCGTCCGAGATGTTGTTAAAGGCGTCGGCAATAATAGCAACCGAGCCTGCCAAAATACCCATCGTAAGCTTGCCCGCAAAGAGCAAAACGTTGAGAAAAATCCCCGTAAAACTTGCAATAGACGCGTACCTGCCCCGCACCTTTGGATCTTTTATCACTTTTTCTTGTTTTTTTTCTGCGCCCATATTCCTATGTATCCTCGCTGTTGGATTGTATTTTAATTTCTACCGTAATTTCACATTCCGCATTTATTATATGCCTTTCGCTAAATTTTGTCAACCGAAAAATTAAAAAAGTATAAGTGTATGGCGAAAACTTGACAGCCTGCATAGAAATATGCTACAATTATATTGTTTCCAAAAAAAGGAGGAATTGAAAAAATCATGGATTTAGCGTCCATATTATTAAATAGCGGTTTAGATACTTGGCTTTTAATCATCATTTCCGTCGCCCTGCTTGGTGTGGGATTCGTGTGCTTGATTAAAGGCGCGGATTGGTTTGTTGACGGCGCGGCGGGTATCGCGGAAAAATTGCGCGTCCCTACCCTTATCATCGGCTTGACTGTCGTGTCGTTCGGTACGAGCGCGCCCGAGCTTGCCACGTCCATTATTTCGGCGGCGCAAGGCGGAAATGGTGCGGATATTGCGATAGGCAACGTAATCGGCAGCAACATTACGAATATTTGGCTTATCTTAGGTATCGCGGCGGTGATTTGTCCACTTGTGGTACAAAAGAGCGCGTTGCGCTTTGACTTCCCCGTGCTTTTGGGTTCGAGCGTGCTTCTTTTATTACTCGGCGGTATCGACGGAAAAATCGGGCGCGTCGATGGCATTATTATGTTCACGATTTCCTTGGCGTATATGGCGTTTTTGGTGGTGTACGGCGTGCGTGAAAGCAAAAAACAAGCTACCATGTCCGCGTTGAACGATCATGAAGTCGTACAAACGGACTTGGATAAGGAAAAGGGGTTTGCAGGGCAAGAAGAAAGCTCTTGGTATAAAAAATGTGCAAGCACACGTGGTTTTTAATCCTTGTTACCATCGTGGGCTTGGCGCTTGTTGTGGCGGGTGCGTTGTTCGGCGTTATCCCTGGCGCAAAGGTTGTGGCAACCCAAATCGGCATTCCCGAAAAGGTAATCGGCTTGACCGTCGTGGCAATCGGTACGTCTTTGCCCGAACTTGTCACTTGTATCGTGGCGGCGAAGAAGGGGGAAACAGACATCGCGGTTGGCGACATTGTCGGCAGTAACATCTTCAACATAATCCGCACCTTGGGGCTTTGCGCTATCATTATTCCCTTGCCGTTTGCAACCTCTTTCTGGGTGGACGGAATTATCGCCCTTATCGCTGCGGTTATGCTTGCCGTATTCGGTTATATCAAGGGGCATAAGGTACGCCGTTGGGCGGGTATCATTATGCTTGTATGCTTTGTTTTATACTACGTATATCTCTTCGCGTTTGAAGGAAAGGTTTCCGCCTTTTTAGCAACGCTATAAGCGGCGCGGAAAGAAGCAGGGTGTTTGCTTTTCAAGTTTTTATTCCCATGGCAAAAATTCGTGCGTATAAAATAAAAATTTTGTAAAAAGCGTGCAAAAACGCTTGCCAAAGCGTAGAAAATTATATATAATAATAGCCGACTTCGAGCGTTCCGCTGCCTTTTTTGGGCGTGATGAGGAATCACGCAGCGGGTTATGAACGTTTCGTAAATAACGGAGGTAAAGTCTTAAAATGAAAGGAATCATCGAAGCTATCAACGCTGAAAGCATGAAATCCGAAGTTCCTGCATTCGAAGTAGGCGATACGGTTAAGGTCGGCTACAAAATTATCGAAGGCAACAAAGAAAGAGTTCAGAACTTCGAAGGCGTCGTTATCGCAAAGAAGAACGGCGGCATTTCCGAAACTTTCACCGTACGTCACATTTCCTATGGCGTAGGCGTAGAAAAAACCTATCCTCTTCATTCCCCGAAAATTGCGCACATCATCGTGGTAAGAAAGGGTAAAGTTAGAAGAGCGAAGTTGTACTACTTGCGCGGCCGTACCGGTAAAGCAGCGAAAGTTAAGGAAAGAATTTAATCTCGGAAAATTAAATACCGAAAAGAGTAAGTCTGCCCAAAGTCAACGGCGGACTTATTTTTTTATGCCAAAAACGCAAACGCTTGGGCGGGACAAAAAATTATCTAAAAGCGGAAAAAATTTATGGCAATTCGGTTTACTTTTTTGCGGTTTTGCTATATAATAGAGGTCAAGAATATATAAGGAAGTAAACTCGCTCCTTTTCATCCTATTTTTCCATAGGAAAAGGGGCGCGGAAAAGGTGGCTTATGAAGGCATTTTTGAAAAAAATTTCCAAGCTGACTTGGGCGTTTATCATCTTGTTTGCCCTTTTCTTTACGGTGGGCATTAGCACGCTCGGTTGCGCGCGCACTACGGGCGATTCGTTCGTGTTGCAAAGAGGCAAGACGGCGTATTTCACGCTCACGATAGACAATGAGGAAAAGTTGGACGGCATTTATGCCAAGGTGGATAATTTCTACGCGGCGGGCAAGGACGTAACGATTACCGTCAACACCGCTACGACGTCCGCACCCACGACTTCGAGTTGGGTTTCCGCCAACGCAATTGCTACGGTGATTGAAAGCGCGGAGGGGGGCGACGCGATTGCGTATGCAAGGGCGCATAATTGGATTGCGCTCGGCAAAAACCTTAAACGCTCGGCGAAGTCTATTTCGATTACGACGGACGCGAGCGTGGAAATCAAGGAAATCGTTTGCGTAAACGAGCAGGGCGAGCGTCTTGCTATCAAGGGGTATAGACCTACTACGGGCAGCAATTTGATTGCCGCGGCGGAGTTGAAGCCCGCATACGACGCGCAAAACAGCTTTACGTTAAGCGAAAATTCCTACTATAACTTTACGGCGGAAGAGGCGTACTACCTCAATTCCGTGAAAAATCTTATGGCGGGCAATAAGTACGTTTCGGGCGGCGAATACGTGCTCGATCAAAACTTTAACTATCTTGCAACCGTACTTATGGTGCCGTCCGTGGCGATGTTTGGCGACAGCGTATTCGCGCTTCGTTTGCCTGCATTCCTCGCGACCTGCGCCCTCGTTATCTTCGCGTACATGTTTGCGCGTGCATTCTTTAAAAATGAAAAACACGCGTTCATCTTCGCCATTTTGCTTTGCGTAGGCGGTATGGTTACGTCGATTGGCAGAATGGCCGCGCCCTACGCGTTCGTAGCAAGCGCACTTGTGGCGAGCGGGTATTTTATGTACCTTTTCTTCGCGAAAGGCATTTCCTCGAACCGCGTTTACAAGGACGGCTTGAACGTGCTGTTCTCGGGGATTTTCGCGGCGTTTGCAATGGCGATGGATACGGCGGCGGCTTTCCCCGTTATCGGTATTCTCGTCCTCTTTGCGTTCGGTCTTCGTAGGCAAAAGCTTGATTATCAGCTTTCCTTAAAAAAGACGGAAGGCAAGGAAGAAACCGTCACCACCCAAGAGGGGGAAACGGTAACCGTCAACAAGGCGGAAAGAGTGGTAAAAGCCAAGTATTCGGAAAAGAAGCGCGTGACTTGGTGCTATGCAATCCTTTCCTTCGCGCTTACAAGCATTATTCTTCTCTTGTTCGCGGCAATTCTTTGCTATCCTGCGGCAATCCGTGCGAACGGCAACGCGGACAGCGGCTTTATCAAGCATATCTTAAAGGGCGGTTGGTTTGCCTTGCGTAGCGGTGCGGCGGCACCCTTCGGCGACGCGAACGCAAGCAACGTTTGGGCTTGGCTGTTACCCATCAAGTCGGCAACCATTTATACGGGCGTAAACGGCGTAGCGGCAAGCAAGCACCTCGTTTGGAACGTTATGCCCAACCTTGTTATCAACGGGCTTTCCTGCTTGGCGCTTATCGGCGTAACCGTCAAGGTGGCTATTGATATTGCAAAGGGCAACAAGGACAAAAAGGCGCTTCGCTTGCGTAGAAGATATTTCATCTTGCTCGGCGGTCTTGCGGCGGCGATGCTCGGCGGTTGCTTGAAACTTTACGTTACCCCCATGTATTCTTTCTTCTTCCACGTAATCTACACGGCGTTCTTGCCCCTTGCGGCAACGCTTATCCCCGAAGAGGGGCTTACCAAGACAAAACAAAAGCTTTTTGAAGTGCTTATTTGGGCGATTGTCGGCGGCAGTGCGGTATTCTTCGCACTCACCTTGCCGAGCACGTGGGGCATTGTTGTAGCGGACGGCTATGCAAGAATTATGCGTTTCCTCTGCCTTATCAACAACGGACATTTGAGAAGTTTAAGAAACTAATTTTTAATCCGCAACGCGCTTGCGGATTTTCCGTTTTTCATTCGTATGAGAATGAAAGGAGTGGACTATGTTAGCAAAGGTACAAAGCTATGCGCTTTCGGGCTTAGAGGGCGTATGCGTGACGGTGGAAGCGGACATTTCCAAGGGACTTCCCTCGTATGAAATGGTCGGCTTGCCCGACGCGGCGGTGAAAGAATCCAAGGAGCGCGTAAGAAGCGCCGTCAAAAATAGCGCGTTAGAGTTTCCTGCGCATAAAATCACCGTTAATCTCGCACCTGCCTACGTCAAAAAAGAGGGCTCGTCCTTCGATTTGCCCGTTGCTATCGCGCTCTTACTTGCCTACGGCTCGATAGAAGCGCGGGTGGACGGCATTATTTTCCTCGGCGAGTTGGCGCTTAACGGCGATTTGCGTCCCGTTTCGGGCGTGTTGCCCTCGATTATCTCGGCGCGTGACAAGGGCTTTACCAAATTCGTCGTACCCAAGGGCAACGAAAAAGAGGCGGGCTATATCCACGGCGTAGAGGTATTCGCGGCGCAGTCCTTGCGCGAGGTCGTCGAGCATTTGACGGGCGAAAAGCCTATGCAAAGCGTACCCACCACCTCGTTTACGGCGGCGGCAGCCGACAAGGAACGCCCTTACGATTTGGCGTTCGTCAAAGGGCAAGCGATTGCAAAACGCGCCTTGGAAGTGGCGGTAGCGGGCGGACACAATATTTTGTTCGTCGGTCCTCCCGGCAGTGGTAAAACGATGCTTGCGCGCGCTTTGCCTTCCGTCCTGCCCGATATGTCCTTCAACGAGGCGTTGGAAATTACCAAAATCCACTCGGTTGCGGGCACGCTCGGCGAAGAGGGGATTGTGACGGAACGGCCTTTTAGAAGTCCCCACCACACGGCAACCACCGTATCCCTTTGCGGCGGCGGTAATAAATCGGTGCATCCCGGCGAAATTAGCCTTGCGCACGGCGGCGTATTGTTCTTGGACGAATTGCCCGAATATAAACGCTCGGCGTTAGAGGCGCTCCGTCAACCGTTAGAGGACGGCGTTATCACCATCTCGCGTGCGGGCGGCACGGTTACCTATCCCGCGTCGTTTATGCTCTGCGCGAGTATGAACCCCTGCCCGTGCGGAAATTACGGCAGCCGCAAGCGCCGCTGTATCTGCACCCCCAACGACATTCGTAAATACAAAGCGCGTATTTCGGGGCCGTTGCTCGATAGAATTGATATTCAAGTCGAGGTGGACGGCGTGGATTACGACGATCTCGTTTCCGAAGTAAAGGAGGAGAGCAGTGCGTCGGTCAAGGCGCGCGCGGACGCGGCAAGAAAAATCCAACGCGCCCGTTTTGAGAATAGCCAAGTACAATCCAACGCGGAAATGGGGGAAAAGGAAACGCGCGAATATTGCCGTTTGACGCCCGAATGCGAAAGCGTTTTGCGCGAGGCGTTTGAAAGCTTGCACCTCTCGGCGCGTGCCCGTTCGAGAATTTTAAAGGTGGCGCGCACGATTGCCGATTTAGAGCTGTGCGAGGATATCACCCCCGACCACTTATACGAGGCGATTTCCTACCGTACCTACGGCGCGGAAGTGAACGAGCTCGATTAAAAATAAGGGCGTTTGCGGACAAGGCAACCGCCCAAAGGAAGAAGTATGACCCCTGCAATCATTTGCGCTTGTATCTTTGGCGCAATCTCCCTAATCACCTTTATTTTGTACGCGGTGGATAAACGCCGCGCACGGCAAAAAAAGTGGCGTATTCCCGAAGCGACGCTTATCGGTTTTTCCTTGTTAGGCGGCGCGGTGGGCGGTTATTTGGCGATGCTTACCGTCCGCCACAAAACCAAGCATTGGTATTTTCATTTTTTCAATATTCTCGGCTTGCTTTGGCAAATCGGGTTGATTGTTTTCCTCGCTATTAAATTTTAATCCGCACGCAAATCGTTAAGGCGGTAAGGAGGGGGGCTTGTTCGACGTGAAAAGCTTACAAACACAGCTTATCTCGCTGTCAAAGACGGACGAAGCTTATCCGCAGGAATGGCGGCTTATGCCCGACGCGCCGCAAACGGTGTACGCGCTTGGCGATATCTCCCTTTTAAAGGAACGCAAGCTCACTGTGGTCGGCTCGCGCACCACCCCTGCAAACGCCTTAAAGCTCGGCGAGAAAATCGTAATGGAATTGACAAGCGAGTTTGTCATCGTTACGGGAACGGCGGACGGCGGCGATAGCGCGGCGGCGGAGGGCGCACTCCAAAGCGGACGGATTATCGCCCTGCTTGCAGGCGGCTTTTCCGCGTTACCGCAAGGCAACCTGCCCTTAATGGAAAGGATAGCAAAGCACGGCTTGCTTCTTTCCCCGTGTGAATTTGACACGCCCGTTTTGCGTTTTTCCTACGAGTATCGAAACAAGCTCTTGGCGGCACTTGGCGAGGGGACGTTCGTGCTTGGCGCAGGCGCAAAAAGCGGCGCGCTCATCACGGCAAAGTACGCCGAAAAATTCCAAAAGAAAATTTTTGCGTTTCCCTATCCGCCCAACTCGGCGGCGGGCGAGGGGTGCAACGCGCTCATAAAACGGGGCGGGTACCTCGTGGAAGAAAGCGCGGATATTTTGGGGAAATTCGGCGTCGATACAAGCAAGAAAAAAGCCGCGCCACCGCTCACGGCGGAAGAAAGTAAGCTGTATGAGGCGTTAAAAGAGCTGTGCGAGGGGCACGTTGCCGAGCTGTCCGAAAAATCGGGCATACCCGTATTCAAGGCGAGGGCGGTGCTCTCCGCGTTGGAAATCAAGGGCTTGGCGGTAGCCGTCGGCGGAAACCGCTATGGGCTTGTTTAAGACAAGCGTACCGTATAAATTATTCAAAAAGCGCGTATAAGTAAATGGCGCGCAAACGCAAATTTGGCAAAAAAATCAACAGATTTTAAGGAAGATAGAATGGATTTAATTATCGTAGAGTCGCCTTCAAAGGCAAAAACCATCACCAAGTATCTCAAAGGGAAGTACAGAGTTGACGCGTCGGCAGGGCATATTCGCGATTTGCCCGTGCATACGCTCGGCGTCGATATTAGAAACAATTTCGAGCCGAAGTACGTCAATTCGGAAAACAAAGAGGACGTCATTCGCCGTCTTACGAACGCAACCAAGAACGCAAGCCGCGTTTATCTCGCAACCGACCCCGACCGTGAGGGTGAAGCGATTGCTTGGCATTTACAAACGGTTTTGGGCTTGGACGAAAACGGACTTAACCGTATCGAGTTTAACGAGGTTTCCCAACGCGCCATTGAAGAGGCGTTGAAAAGCCCCCGTAAAATCAATTACAGCCTCGTGGACGCGCAGCAAGCGCGCCGCGTACTTGATAGATTGGTGGGCTATAAGCTTTCCACCTTGCTCAACCACAAAATCGAGGATAAGAACGGGAATGGGAAA
>JAFTMQ010000087.1 GCA_017452305.1 Clostridia bacterium
TCATCGACGAGCGCATCGTAGTTTTTCGAGGTATCCCAAAGGATTTGCGATTCTACGAAATAACGCATTTCTTGGAAGCAGGGCTGATTGGTGTTGTTTGCGCCTTGGCTGTGAATGAAATCCACACCGCATTCCGCATACCGTTGTTCTTGGGCAAATAATCCCCCTCGTGCATACGCGAGAAACATTCCACCCAATTCTTCACGGCGTCGTAGCTTTTTACTACGTACGACCTATCGCCCGTCGTTTGATAGAGGGTTTTCGCCACCTCTACCACCGCGTAGCCCCAATAAAAGCCGCCGCCGCAACCCATTCTCGGCGCGGTATGCGGAATATAACCGTCCTGCTCCTGCGCGTCGAGGATATCTTGCAGCCACTTCGCGTAAAAGCCTTCCGCCGTAAAGCTATACAGCGCCGAGCGCACCGTCAAATGTCCGTCGCCCGTGTAAGGTTTTTTCTCGCGGTGCGGGCAGTCCGTCGGCACGCCCGCGTGCATATTGCAAAGCTGTGTGTAGAGATATTTTTGATAGATATCGTTGAAAATCGGCTCCGAGCAAATAAACTCGCCGTCTTGCTCTACGGCCGCGTGAATAAACAGGGATTGTACGTCTTGAATTTGTATCGGACGGGCGGCTTCTACCTCTGCATAGCGGTAGCAATACCAACAAAATTTTGGTTTCACCTCGTCCCTGCCCCCGCTCAATCGATATTTACTCGTCTGCGGAGTTTTGCCGTCAAAGGACGCCGTTTTAAAGTTTGGCTCTCCGTTTTCGTCCAAAATCTCGGCGTAACGGACCACCACTTCCGTGCCTTCCTCACCAATCAGCGCGCACGATAATCCGCCCGTATGGTTTTGTCCAAAATCGTATAACCGTTTATTCCCTGCCTCTTTGATAAGCTTGGGATAAAACACCTCGCCTACCCTATCCCCGTAGGAACGGGCGGGGCGCAAAGGGATTTCCTCGTCTATCACGCTCGCAGGGGCGTAGGCGTAAGCCTTTTCCGTGAAATCTATTTTGTCCCCCACGTACAGCGTAGAGGCGCTGTTCGTTACCGCGCAAAGACAGCTTTCGTCGCTGACGACGTACTCCGTCCTGTCCGCATAACGGAAAACGAACAGGAATTTCAACCGCGTTTTCCCAAAATGCCAAAAGCTAAATTCTTTTATATCCGTATTATTGAAATACCCGGGCGCAACCTCTATCGTGGCTATGTTTGCGCCTTGTTGTAAATAGGGCAAAACGTCGTACGATTGATAATATGCGTAATATTCTTCGCGCAGCTTTGGTATAAACGCCTCGTCCTTGCGCTGTATATAATCGCTAAAATCGGGTTTAAAAAAGCGTTCGTCCACCCTTTTGCCGTTGCATTGAAAATCATAAAAGCCCAAGCCGCAAATATGTAGCCGCGCGGACAATACGCCCTCTTGCAAAGCAAAGCTTTTTTGAAAACGCAGGATTTTTTCCGTTTCCGCCGCCGCGGAAATCCATTTGGCTTTGGTGAAATCCTCCGCCCACTCAAAATATGCCGTTTCCGACACAAAATCCTTCGTAGCAATCCGCCAAAACAACCGCTGTCCTGCGGTTCCGTTTAAGTTCAATCGAACCCTGCCACCCTCGTTTACCCCATTGTAAACGTCATAGACGCCTTTGTTAAGGTTGTCTTCACTGCTCGCTATCCCCAACGTGTATTCGTCGAAGACGCGCCCGTTTTTACAAAAGGAAAACAGGACTTCCCCACACTCTACCGCAAGCGGATTGACAAGGTGATTACATTGTAATTGCAAATTTATTCGTTCCACGCTTAATCCTTCCACTCGTCTGCAAACGTCTTGACCGTAATCGTAGAAACGTCTATCCTCTCCTTAGAACGTAAAACAATATCCGTTTGCTTCCCCTTTTCTATGTCAAAGAAATTGTCGGAATAGGTAACGTGCGCATTATTCGGCGTGTCCACAAACACAACGCGCGCGTATTCGTTGGCGTAAATGGATACCACGTACACGTATTCGTCCTCTTCCTTCTGTTCGGATATCTGCAAGCGAATATCGGTTTTGAAAGGATAATTCCAGCCGTGCGGGAAATAATGTATGCCCAACGCATCGCCGCTTTCCGTGATAATCCCCGCCGTCGCATACACCGTATCGGGGTGGATTTCTATGGGGAAACGCTCTACCGAGCAAGGCGAAACGCAAAAGTTTGCGCCGCTTCCGTCAATGCCGCCGCCGTCCAACGTCTTGTTGAGATAGGTGAAAACGCCACGCACTTCCTCATTCGTATCGTTCGCGATGCAAACGTATACTTGCCCGTCCTCCTCGATATGGAAGAGTGCCAGCGGCTCGAAGGCGCGTTTTTGATAATAATACGCGGGCTTTCGCTCCATATAATAATCGACAACCGACCAAGTGCCGCAGCCCCAAGTATCGTTGTACATCCAATTCATAAAGCCTGTGCATTCCTTGCGCGAGCGCGCATAGAAGATTTCCGCCGCCAACACCTCGGCGTGCGCAATCTGCGCCTTCTTTACGAATTTTTCCATGTTGGAAATATCCCCGAATAACCCCTCGGCGTAACGCTTTTCCTTCATTAAAAAGGTCTCTTCGGGGTTGGGTAAATAGGGATTTTTTACAAAATGATATTCCAAAATATCACTGTCCGTCTTTATAGCTTTCTTGGGCGTAAACCGCTTCAAGCTACGGATACGGGAAGGCCCAAGTACCGTACATTCAGACAAAAACCAACCTTTATTTTCCGCGATATATTTGCGGTAGTTTATGACGTCGTCCGCGTCTAAGCATCGTTGCATGCACGAATCGTGCGCGTCCCCCGTGTCTTTATGCCAAGCGTCGTCCGTCCAACTGCAAGGACTGTTGTATAAGTACGGAACATCGGGGGCAAGATCCGCCATGTACCCGCGCAAAACGTAACGAAGCAACGCCATGTTAGAGTTTTTCCCCTCAATAGCCTCGTTACAGCCACAGAACAATCCCAACGAAGGGCGGTTTCTCAGCCGCTTAATTTGGTATTCCGCTTCCTTGCGGACGTTTTCCTCAAACTCTCTTTCAAACGGAATTTCCGAGCAAGCAAACGCAAAATCTTGCCAAACGAGAATGCCCGCCTCGTCGCAGAGGTCGTAAAAGCACTCCGTTTCGTAAATGCCGCCGCCCCATACGCGCAAAATATTGTAGTGCGCGTCCTTTGCGTGGCTAATCAGCTTGGCATACGTTTCCTTGTTCAACACGCCGAGCGTTGCGCTTACGGGCACCCAATTCGAGCCCTTCGCAAAAATCTTTCTGCCGTTCACCTCGATAGCAAAGCTAATTTGATTTAAGCCCTCTGCCTTTTCGATAACGCGCACCTGCTTGAAAGCAAAACGCCCCTTCTTTTCCTCTACGCAAACGCCCTTTTTAAGCAGCTCCACTTTATACTCGTAAAAGGATTGCTCGCCGTAGCCGTTCGGCCACCAAAGCTTTGCATTTTCCACCTTGAAATTTATCAAGCTCGCGTGGTGCGTAGCTTTACATTCCTTCGATTGCCCGTCTATACGAATACGCAACCGATAGTCGTTTTCCGTATAATAATTTTTTTCCTTTTCGCTAAGCGTTACAATCACCGACGCGTCGCCGTCAAGCGTGGTGCGGATTTGCACGTTGTCAATGCGGTTTTCATCGCCGAACGTGATATAACAAGGCAGCCAAATACCCATGGAAGGACAATACGGCGCCCAATCCCAACCGAATTGGCACTGCGCTTTACGGAGCATCAATCTTTCGCTGTTAAAAATCGCTTGATAGGGATGCGGATGCGCCTTACCAAAATTAATCGCAGAAAATATCTTGACGGACAGCTCGTTGTCTTCTTCCTTCAAACACTCTTTTATATCATAGTCATACCGCAAAAACATATTGTCGGTATTGCCAAGCAGATTGCCGTTTAACCGAATTTCCGCGAGTGTATCAATCCCCTCGAACGTCAATAAAATTTTTTGCGTTTCCAATAAGTTTTTCGGCACGTCAAAGCGGCAGCTATACGTCCAATCGCTTTCAAATACGTCGTTCAAACGTTGAAGATTATCCGCATACAAGGGATCGGCAATACACCCTGCTGAATACAAAGTATTCAAAACGTCCCCGGGCACCGTTGCCGCAACGTTTACGTATTTCCCGCCGGAAATACACCAATTTGTAAGCTGTATTTTTTCCATCATCTTTTTCGCCTTTCCATATGCCTTACTGTTTTTTATTGTTTTTACTTTTTTTGTGCTTTTATATTTATAAAATATACTTATCCCGCATTTTCAACCTAATTATATCATCTTGGGAAAACGTTTTCAACCCTATAATTAATGTATTGTTTACTATTTTTACTCATTTTTATTTAAAAACACTTGTTTTTTTTACCAAAACTTGATATAATTGCAAAAAAGCCTATAAAAAGGAGTGCGATCATGTCCCAAATACCTGCAATTAAATTGCCCTTTGAGGCGCCGGCGGAGGATATTGCTTTCCACGTCCATTACAATGCGTATCCCATTCAACACAGCCATGATGATTTTTGGGAATTCATATTTATCAACGACGGCGAAGTCGTGCATAAAGTCAACGGCGAACCGCGCAAGTTGAAAAAGAATACACTTTGTATTCTTCGCCCTTCCGATTACCACTCGTTCTTACAGCCTAAGGATACGAGCTCTATGCATTTCAATCTTTCCGTCCGCACAAGCATGCTCAAAGAATTTTTTGCAATGCTGCGCCATGAAATGTACGAGAAGCTTTCCGCGGAAAAAATTTTGCAATACGAAGTCCCCAACACCAACGCAGAGGCTATCGAGCGGGCGGCGAACACCATCATCTCCGCCGAGCGTTCCAATAAGATTCCCACGATGATTTTATACCTTTTTTGTCTCTTGCAAGAGGTATTTGCGCAGATGGTCACCACAACGGGCATTCAGCAGCAATACAGCGCCTGTACCAATAAATTTATTCGGCTTTTGAACAATCCCGCCAATCTTGCGTTTGGCTTACCGCAGCTTGCAAGCATGACGGGATATTCCTACTCTCACTTAAACCGCACCTTTTCCCAAGAAACGAATATGTCGCCAAGCCAATATTTAAAGAAACAGCGCTTGAAATACGCGCAGGAGCTTATTCAGTACACCGACACCCCCCTTTCCGTCATTACGTTTAAGGTGGGATACAGCAATTATTCGCATTTTTCGGACTTTTTCAAATCGTTGACGGGCCTCACCCCCGTGGAATGGAGCAAGCAAAACAAAAGCGCGCACTTACGAGACAGCCATACCATCCTTTAACACGCAAATGAAGGCACCATGTACGCGTTGAATAATAATTTTCTATTTTTCGCGCCGATAAAAATAGGAGCTTTTAATCTTTTTTATAACAGGAAACCCCCTCGAAGTTCATTTCACTCCGAGGGGGTTAAATTTGGGCTTTTATACGCCTACGTTATCTATTTCCTTATCAATGATTATTCGTCCTTTTTCCACACCCCTAAAATCGAGGCAAATTCCGCAAGGTCGGCGGTTTTTATCCTTTCAAAAGCGTTTGGCGCAACCAAAAGAAGCGGACGGTCTTCTTCCACTCTGTCGATATATCCATCCTCAATCAACCACAAAATCCCGTCCAAAAGTTGTTTGGCTTTGAGTTCCGACAGCGCGCCAAAGCAACGCAACGTCTTTAGGTTGAAAAATCGGACGGGGTGGGTATTACTGCCA
>JAFTMQ010000088.1 GCA_017452305.1 Clostridia bacterium
CGATTTCTTTCGGCGGATTTTTTCTTATATTTGCAAGGATTTCTTTCATCTTTTCCATGCCGTCTTTGCCAGGTAAGGAAATGGATTTGAGCTCCGTTTGGTAATAGCCGTATCTTGCGTAGATTTCTTGCAAAACTGCATAAAGACTCTTGCCCTTTTCTTTGAAATACGCACAAGCCTCCGCAATCATCATCGCCGCCGACACCGCGTCTTTATCTCTTGCGTGCGTACCGATAAGATACCCATAGCTTTCTTCCAAGCCAAGAAGATAATCTTCCGTTTTTTCCAAGGCTTCGCCGATATACTTAAAGCCCGTCAACACTTCTTTTACTTCTACGCCGTATTCCTTTGCCATGTCAAAGATAATATCCGTCGTTACAATCGTCTTTATTACCGTTGAACCCGTACATGGTATGCCCATTTCATTCTTTTTTAGTAAAATATAATACAGCAAAACGCTCCCCGTTTCATTGCCGTTGAGAAGTATGTATTCTCCCTTTTCGTTGGGGACGGCAATACCGATTCTATCTGCATCGGGGTCGGTTGCCATAACAAGGTCGGGTTTATAAATTTCCGCATCGCGCAAGGCAAGCGTCAATGCTGCCTTTTCTTCGGGGTTAGGATAAGGGCAAGTGGTAAAGTTTCCGTCGGGCATTTCTTGCTCTTTGACGGTATTTACTTCCTTTATCCCCATTTCTTGCAAAATGGCTTGTACGTATTTTCTTCCCGTGCCGTGTAAGGGCGAATAGACAATACTCGGTGCGTTTTCTTCCGTGATGTTTTTCAAGGAAAAGGCTTGAATTGCCTTTAAAAACGCTGTTTTTACACTATCGTCTAAGACTTCAATCAGGCTTTCATTCGGCGTAAAATCGTTGAGATAATCGTATCCGTTGATTTTTGCCGTGATTGCTTTTGCCGCTTCGTCCGTGATTTGGCAGCCAAGCGAATTGTACACCTTATAACCGTTGTATTCCTTGGGGTTATGGCTTGCCGTAATCACAATCCCTGCGCTCGCCTGCAAATAGCGCACCGCAAAGGACAAAACGGGGGTAGGCGTAAGCTCGGAAAAGAGATACGCCTTAATACCCTTATAGGACATAATTTCCGCAGACAAACGAGCAAATTCAGCCGATTTATTACGGCTATCGTAGGCGATAACGATGCTATTTCCGCCCGTTGCAAGCAAGTATTCCGCCAAGCCGAAGGTTGCCTTACCAACGGTGTAAATATTCATGCGATTCGTACCTGCCCCTATGATTCCGCGCAAGCCGCCCGTTCCAAAGGACAAAGATTTATAAAATCTATCCTCGATTTCTTTGTCGTTGCCGACCACGGAAAGCAGTTCGTTTTTTATCTCTTTATCTTCGGCTTTTTCAAGCCATCTTTCAAATTCCGTCATACTTTACATTCCGTCATCAAATAATTCAACAGCTCGTTAAAATCAGCCGTTGCAAGCCCAATATACGTGTCCGCCGTACCGTAATACACGTACAGCGTTCCGTCCTTTACCACCGTGCCCGTCGGGAATACGCAGCCTTCATAAATGCCGCAGGTTTCGTAATCGTGTTCGGGCTCCATGAGATAATCTTTCGTTCTTGCAATAATCTTTCTCGGATCTTCCAAGTCCATAAGTACCTCACCAACGCGGTAAATACCCTTTTCGTCTACACCATGATAGAGCATAAACCAACCGTATTCCGTTTTAATAGGTGGCGTACCGCCGCCCATACGTTGACATTCCCACCACTGTTCGCCCGTCATAAGAAGCTCGGGTTTGTCGTATTCGATAAGGTCGTCGCCAAACGAAATCCAAATAGAAGGCATCTTCACGCCTGCATTTTTGAACTTCGGACGAGAACTCATCGCATACCTGCCCCCTACCTTTTCAGGGAAAAGGTATACGTCCCTATCGTCCACCGTCGCTTCCGTAATGCGCCCAAATTTCTTATACACCTTAAAATCTTTCGTTGCTGCAAGATAAGTAACGGTGATATTGTTCTTTGCAAACGCAGGGATTTCTTCTCCGCATACGTCCGTTTCGTCCATATACGTAGGCGCTTTGGAAACGCCTTCGACGTATTCTACGAGCCAGTATTGACCAGGCGCATACGCACGCGCCGCATAGGTGAGATAATACATATCCCCGATTTTCATAAGACGAGGATCTTCCACGCAACCGCCGTCAGGCTCGTCGTGACTGCCTTCAAAGGCGGGTTTATCGCTTTGACGAACAAAGTTTATACCATCTTTACTTGTTGCCAAACCAAGCTTGATTTGATGTCTTACGTCGTTGCCTGCCGCGCGGTAAAGCATAACGAATTGTTCGTTTTCTTCATCGTAAATTACCGCAGGGTTAAGAACGCAACGTTCTTCCCACTGGTTCGCAGGATTTGGTTTTAAAATAGGATTGTTTTCATATTTTTGTAGTTTCATCTACTATCTCCTTTTAATAAGCGAAATCTTGAACCAGCGTCTTCCATACGGGGATACCATACGTTATCGTATCCCAAAACTCTAAGTCGAACGAGGAGTAATCATTGCCCGCCGCTTTCATTTCGTCATAGGTCGCATACAAAACGGGTTTCTTCCATGATGCCATGTTAGGCTTCTTAGATTCTTCAACGTCAATGTCATACAGCGGAGACGTGGAAATTACGTATGAGTTTGCAATCGAAATCAAATCGCCTCGCGCAAACGAACCGATTTCAACGCCTTGGGGAACTTCTGCAACGTGTATAATCACGTTTTTCAAAATTCCCGACCACATCATGTTCCCCATCAACGTAAGGAAACTGATTCCTTCTTCAATAAAGCTCACGTCAATAAAAAGATTCTCTAAGTAATACTCAGGCGTGCCTGCCTGCTTCGAACCTTGCGCACAAAGGACACCTGCAGGGTTTTTACCGCCCGTGCCCGTCTGCTTTACGTTGATTGCAAGATTTTTGATAGTCACGCCATGGAACGCTTCGCCAAATATACCGAAGGCATGCGTCGTACCATGTACAAGCGTGAACGAAATTACGTGTCCTTTGCCATCAAACGTACCTGCAAAATCATTGGGCACCATGCCATCGGGCATCGATAAAACCGTATCAGGCTCGATAATGTCCTTGGCAAGCATATACGCCCCTTGAACGATTGTCTTCTCTTCACCTGCGTAAATCTTCGTAAAGTCCTGCAACTCATCGAGAATCATCGTATACGCCGTGATGTTCATTGTATACCCAACCGTTTCATTGTACAGCGTAACTTCCGCGGTCTGTCCAACGGGAAGCTGCAATGCACCGCCTTTCAATTTATATTCCTTACCTGCATACTCGTAGGCAACCACGTTACCAAGCCCTTCCACCGAATCGTTGATGGAAGCAAACGTTTGCGTTGCCGTATCCCAGTATTTTGCATCGGCTATCGAATAATCGATAAACTTTTTCACATCCGCTACGGGACGGTTTACATAGACGTCAAATGCATATTCTTTTTCGCCGTAGGAAACGATTAAATTCGTCTTCCCTGCCTTTTTCGAGCTGACAATCCATTCCTCGCCCGATTTTTCAATGCTTGCAATTCCTTCGTCTAAGATGCTTAACGTATAGTCTTCAATTTCCACACCGTCTTCGGAAACAAAGACGGATGAAATGGTTTGCGACGTAGCGTATTCTTTTCCTGAATACTCTGTAACCGTGTATAAATCCACAGAATTTAATCGCCCGTTATTGAGCAGTACGGTGCTCTCGGAAATAACGTTCACTTTTACGTTTTTTGCGTAAACAGTCTGTCCTCGCCAAGTAGCCAACACGCTAACCTGCGTGCTCCCCGCTACGTTTTTCGTCGTCAATTTCCCGTCTTGAATCGTTGCAATAGATTCATCGGCAACAAAGTATTCCATTACGCCGTCATAGAACG
>JAFTMQ010000089.1 GCA_017452305.1 Clostridia bacterium
AAAGCGGCGGCTTTTGGCAGGGGCTTGGTATGAGCGTGTGGCGCGCGATAATTGCCTTTTTCCTTTCCTTTATTTTTGCCGTCGTTTTGGCAGTCATCTCGTACCTGTCCCCCTCGTTTGGCGGTTTTTTAGCTCCTGTTGTGTCGGCTTTGCGCTCCTTGCCGATTTTTGCAGTGCTCCTAATCTTGCTCTCCTTTTTAGGGGCGGGGGAAGCGCCGATCGCGGTCGCGTTTTTATCCCTTTTTCCTATGCTGTACGTGGGGGTATTGGCAGGGCTTTCCAGTGTGGATAGGGGGCTTATTGCAGTTAGTCGGGTGCAGGGGACTTCCCTTTGGAGAAGAATTACCGCGATTTACGCGCCGTTGGCTGCGCCGTACGTATTAAAAGAAGCGGGGGCGGCACTTTCTTTTTCCGTGAAGTTGATCGTTTCGGCAGAGGTGCTTGCAAACACCGCGCGGAGCTTGGGCGGCATGATGCAGGAAGCGAAGATTTATATGGAAATTTCACAGCTTTTCGCGCTCGTGGTGGTGTCGTTTCTTGTGGGCTTGTTGATGGAGTTTGTTTTATCTCTTTTAGCGGCGGCGGCGGAACGAAAAATTAAATAATAAAAAGTTTTTTAAAAATCCGTGCGAGAAATCCGTTTATTCGCTTGTTTTTATCGATAATTTGCGGTATAATGGGATAAGAGGTGGAAGATGAAGAATAAGCAGATGAATTCGAAAGAGGAAAAGGGGATCTCCAAGGCGACGCTCGGGAGAATGCCGCTGTATTTGCATTTTTTGCAAGAAGAAAGCTCGAAGGGGGCGCAGTATATTTCTTCGACGGTAATCGCGCAATATATTTCCGTGTCGTCGGTGTTGGTGCGTAAGGATTTGGCGTTTGTATCCTCCGAGCCTGGACGGCCGAAGCTTGGGTTTGCGATCAGCCGTTTGATTGTTGATATTGAAAAGTTTTTGGGCTACGATAACCTTTCCGAAGCCATTATCGTCGGTGCTGGCGGTTTGGGCAGGGCTTTTCTTGGGTACGAGGGGTTTGGCAATAACGGCTTGAAGATCGTCGCGGCGTTTGATTCTTCGAGTAAGCTGGTGGGGACGAAAATCGGGGATAAGGAAATTTTACCCGTTTCGAAGCTGCGGGAATTCGTGCAAGAACATAACATTCGAATTGGGATTATTACCGTGCCGAAGTACGCGGCGCAAGAGGTTTTAAACCAAATGGTGGACGCGGGGATTCAGGCGATATGGAATTTTGCGCCTGCACCTTTGCGTGTGCCGAAGGATATTGTGTTGAAGACGGAGGATTTGGCGGCTTCGCTTGCGATGCTTGCGGGGAAGCTGTATAAATTGGAAGGCCGTAAGGCGTAACAAGTTGTGCCGCTTACGGTTGTTTGGGTGGAGTTATGGATTGGTCGGCGTTTCGCGGTAAAAAAGTATGCGTGGCAATCAGCGGCGGAGTGGATTCGGTCGTGTTGTTGCATACGCTTTTTAAGCTTCGCGAGCAGTTTGAAATTTCACTTTCTGCGGTACATTGCGAGCATGGGATTCGCGGAGAGGAGAGTCTTGCCGACGGGGAGTTTGTGAAAGCTTTTTGCGCGTCGTTAAACGTGCCGTGTTATTATTTTTCCGAGGATTGTCCTGCGCGGGCGGCAAGGGAAAAGGTGAGCTTGGAAACGGCGGCGCGGAATTTTCGGTATGCGTGCTTTTCCGCTTTGGTAGAAAGGGGAGAGGTGGATTTTATTGCGACGGCGCATCATTTAAACGACGAGGCGGAAACGGTGCTGTTTCGGCTTGCGCGCGGTTCGGCGTTGAGTGGCGTTCGGGGCATGGACGAGAAAAACGGGTATATTCTACGGCCGTTTTTGCATAAAACGCGCGCGGAAATCGAACGCTACGCCAAAGAAAACGGCTTGGCGTTTCGCGAAGATAAAACGAATTTTGAAACGGACGCGACGAGGAACAAGCTACGCTTGAACGTGCTACCGACGTTGGAGAACGCCGTGCCTGGGGCGAGTGGAAATATCGCTCGGTTTGCGCGGCTTGCGGCGGAGGACGACGCGCTGTTGTATACGTATGCAAAAGAATTACTCTTTACCCACAAAGAGGGGAAACGGGTTGGAATTGCCGTGGCGTTCAGCGATAAAAAACCTTTGTTTACCCGTGCGTGCTTGTTGGCGTTGAAGGGCTTGGGCGTGGAAAAGGATTATACGTCTGCGCATTTGGAAAGCGTGTATTGTTTGCAGGATTTAGAACGTGGCGCAAGGGTATCCTTGCCGCAAAACGTGTGCGCGGAAAAGCTTGAAAAGGGCGTCTTATTTTATAAACAACCGATGGAAGAAATGGTGGAGGCGGTTCCGGAAAAAATATTCGACGGAAATGGATTTCACGGGGGCAGGTACGAGGTGAAATGCTCTTTTGTGGCTACGCAAGCAGAAGAAACGGCTTGGAAAACGTTGCGTTTGGATAGAGAAAAGCTCCCCCAAGACTGCGTGTTTCGTTTTCGTAGGGAAGGGGATTTTATCGAGCGGTTCGGCGGCGGTAAAAAGTCCCTAAAAAAGTTTTTCAACGAAGAAAAAATTCCCGTGGATTTGCGCGGAGAATTGCCGCTTATCGCGCAAAAGGACGGCGGAGAAGTGTATGCCGTTTGCGGTGTGGAAATTTCGGAAAAGGTGAAGGTAACGGCGGAAAGTTCGCGCGTGATATATTTGATTACCCAAGAAGTGGAGGTGTTGTGATGTCCATGCATTCGGACGTAAAATACGTGATGATTACTGCGGAACAAATTGCGCAAAAGGTGAAAGAGCTTGGTGCGGAGCTTGACCGTATTTATGAGGGCAAAAAGCCGATTATGGTTTGCATTTTAAAAGGTAGTACGTTGTTTCTTGCCGATTTAATCCGTGCGATGGAAACGAGTATGGAGCTCGATTTCATGCGCGTATCTTCTTACGGCAGCGGTACGGTATCGTCGGGAAAACTGAATATCGTCAACGATCTTAGCGCGGACATTCAAGGTAGGGACGTTATCATCGTCGAAGATATTATCGATTCGGGAAATACGCTGTATCGCTTGAAGGAATTACTTTTGCAAAGAAACCCCGCAAGCCTGCGTATCGTTACCCTGTTGGATAAGCCTGAACGCAGAGAATCTCCCATTGAAGCCGATTTGACGGGCTTCGTAATTGAGAACGAGTTTGTAATCGGTTATGGACTCGATTATGCGGAGGAGTATAGAAATTTGCCCTACGTAGGCGTTTTGAAGCCTTCTGTTTACGAAAAATAATTTTTTGAAGAGATAGGCGCGCGAAAAACGCGCCTTTCATTACGGAGTGGCGTTTGTCGAAAAGGGCGGTTGCCACTCCTATATATATTATAATAAGGAAGTAAATGCCGCCGTAAAAGGGAAAAAAGAAGAAAAAAGGTATATTTTTTCGTGTTTTGGAAATAATTCGATAAAATTCCAAAAATTTTTAAAAAAAGTGCGTTTAAACGCTTGACAGGTATTTACAAATTTGATATTATAAGTAGGCTGTGTAAAAACGGCGTGTATGGGTTGATGCGGGAAGTTACTGCAAATCCGAGGCTGAAAGCCGCTTCGGCAGATAATTTCCGTTGACAAAAGTGGGAACTCGATTCCTGCGACTAACCGAGGCTTTGCGTAAGAACGCTCGGGAAAAACAAGAGTGTTTTTATTTTGCGGAAACCTCGATACACACGGATATGTTGTACAGCAAAATAAAATGTTAGTATAAACAGTAAAAGGAGTAACGAAAATGGCAGTACAAAAAATCAGAATTAAGTTGGCGGCATACGACCACGAACTCGTTGACGAAGCGGCAAGCCGCATCGTTGAAACGATGAATACGAGCGGCGCGAAAATCAGCGGTCCTATTCCTCTTCCCACGGAAAGAGAAATCATCACCATCCTTCGTTCCCCCCACAAGTACAAGGATTCCCGCGAACAGTTCGAAATGAGAACGTATAAGAGAATTATCGATATCTATTCCCCCAACGCAAAGATTCTTGATTCCATTCACCTCCCCGCAGGTGTGGATATCAAAATCAAGCTCTAATCCACAATTTGCCGAGAAATACTTTTTAAGGTATTCGAGATAAAAA
>JAFTMQ010000090.1 GCA_017452305.1 Clostridia bacterium
GTTTGCGACAACAAGGCACATCCCTTCTACCAACTTTCATTCATTTTGTCTAGAAATATCCCTACCTCTCGAATGGTATGCCCGTTGAAAAGACATTCCCCGATACGGTCGCCGTCCGTTTTATCTATTAATTGCCACGAGCGGCTCAACGAAAAGTTTTTCGGCAGTAAGGACAATTCCCAAACGATCCCGTCGTGCATAGGACCGTAATAGCCAAACATTTGATTGACGGGATATTGCGTATAACCTGCCTCAAAGCATTCCCAGGCGCTCGCCACTTTTTCCGCGTCCTCGGCGTTCCAATAGATACCTGCAAGATACCGCAAAAACTCCGCCTTTCCCGCAAAACAGTTGATAAAGGAAAGCACCCCTACGGCTTTTGACATTATACAAGGATAATTGCCGAAATACCAACTCTCCATAATGCCCGAAACCCCAAGCTCCTCGGCTTTTTTGACTTTATCAAAAATAATACCGGGGGCTGGTATATACGGTACGGAAGCGCATTCGTGCGAACAACCGACGTGCATCTTCGCATATAACGTTTTTCCGTGTTTTCTCGCCTCATCGGCGGTATGCTCGAACATATGCGAAGGGCCTACGTAGGAAAGCCAATAATCGTAAGCCACCCGTTTTTTGCCAAGCTGTACAACCCTTCCCGCGTCCTCAAAATTTTGCATCAAGGCGATACCCTTAGGCGCGTGCTCGACGTAGTAGGAAATCATTTCGTCCTGCCAATCTCTATGCCCGTACGTCCAACTAATAAACTCTGCGTCGGGCTTTACGGCACGCAAGGCATCTCTTATCATTTTAACGGTATGCGCCAAAATTTCAGGCTGGGTTTTGTTCCCGCAGTGGGGACAATCGTTTATCCAACGCCGTTCGGCAAGCTTTCCGTAGCTGTTGGAGCAGGTTGTTACCCGTTCACCCTGCGTAATGGTAATCAGCCCCGCAAGCTGTGGCGCAGAACGGAATAATATATCGACAGCCTCTCTATAATACGCGCGTGCGAAATCGGTAAACGGACAAAACGCCGCGGGACCATCCCCCTTCGCACCCAACACGTGCGGATATTTTTGGGCGATATTCCCATATTTTGCCGTGATTGCGCTTTCTTCCAACGACATTGGCTCCATTGCGAAAATAAAAACGTCAATGCCGTAATTTTTACATTTTGAAATAACGTGATTTAACTTCTCAATACGCTTTTCCGCTCCCTCGCCGTATTCGGGAATAAGAGAGGTTTTTACCAACGCGTCAAAGCTTGAATATATCCAAATTCCGTTAATCCCGTCGTGCATTAAACGATTGAGATATGCCTCGGGATAATAGTCAATATCATCCAATAATTCGTCCCCGTTTTTGGGCGGACGATTTGTCGGAGAGAAAAAACAACGCGTGATACGGCGTTTGATCGACGCCTTACTGTGAATTTGTCCCGATTGCAGATAGCCGCCGCTCACCAATAAGTCGTCTTGCAATCTTATCAATGCCCGCCGCACGCCCTCTTTTTCGGATACGCGTATTTCGCAAAAACGGGGCGTAATAAAAATGTCGTACTCTTCTGTTTCAAATCCAATCATTTTTTTCAAGCGGATTGGATATTGATACCCGTCTATCCCGTTATGCCGAAGAAAAGATTCAAAATCCAAATACGAGGCAGCCAACAGCTGCTCGTCGGCAAATACGTCCCGTTCAAGATAAATGCCTTTCACCAAAAACGCATTCTTTAACTTGGATTGCGCTTGAAAAGCAATCGTCGGAATCTCATATTTGCATAAATCATTTTGGAATTTTTTTTCGGGCTGATTCTCAAAAAAATCATCAACCGTTGTAATTCTAAACATTGTATTGAATCCTTATCTTCTCGATTTTTTATTCGATTGCACTGAACGGCAGTTTTGCTTGCCGTTCAGTGCAACCCGCTTTACAAATAATTCCTTTTTTTAGCCGTTATTATCCCAATCGTCCGTGATTTCATTATCCGCACTTTCCATGGAATTATTTAACGCTAAGACGTCCTCTTCCAATCTTACAATATCTACTTTCAAATTTTCGTATATTTTCATTTTTCACCTCAATAATACCTAAAAATCTTAACGATAGATCCATTCATTAATACGGTATAATAAACGCGCCTTCCGCTTCCGTCAAGAAAAGCTCGATTTGCCCATTCGTTAACGCATACGTGCTGACTTCGTCGTCTTGATAAACCCGAACGTATTTGTAATTAGAAAAACTTAAAGTTACCGTTTGATCCGCCACGGTTCCATAAGGATTTGTTGCATTCATTACAAAATAGCCGTAACGCCCCGCTTCTTCATCGTATAATTCCGTAACAAGCACCACGCCGTCCGCAGTGAGCGCCGTACCCGACATCTTCGCATCGAATACGTCCCCGTTGTCTACAACGCTTAAAACGTTTTTCATACTGCTGTCAAGCGTGCCCTGCGTATAATATTTCAAGCCGCGATATTCAAAATGCGCAAGCGCTTTCGCCGCTACTGCCATATCGCTATGCAAGCTTTGCACTGTATCATACGTATCGGTAGGATTGCCCGCTCTATCTACAAACGTAAAGTCTTCATCGGGCAATTCCGCAGCGTTTAATACCGGATAATAGGTATAGTAGGAATAATCCTTAACGCCCATAGCCATACCGAAGTTCAACTGCCATTGCATATCCTCTGCGTCCACCCCGCGCTTCGCGCCGTTTATATCCTTAAAGCTTTGGAATACGTGGCCGAATCTCATCCCCGTTTCCGCACAGAGCTCCGCAACGATTTGCGCGTTACGAACGTGCGGATATAATATGCTGTTATTCGACTTGTCTAACAAGGGATAGCTGTCATATTGAATATATCCGCAATACTTGCCGATTTTTTCGTAATAAAGATTGATATAATCCTTATATGCCGCTTCCATTTCAGTAGACGTCGCATTACCGGTCTTGCCGCTATATTTGTCATAGCTCGCTTGATTATACGCCACCATAGCGCGATAATCAAAACTCATAGGATGAAGATTGATATTACAGAACGCCCCGGGTACAACCGTCTGCACCGCTTGATATACTTCGCTTATCGCGTCGAATTGCTTAAAGGAAGGTTCGTCAACAAAGGATACGCCGTAAAATGCAGGGTGGTCTTTTATGCCGTACAGCATTTTTTCCACTAACGCATTTAAATCCGCCATCGTGTCAAAGGTAATTGAGCCATCCCCGTTCCCTTCACCGACAATCAAAGAAGTCTCCGACGAAGAAAGCCCAGCCAACGCACCCGAAAAAACAAAGCACTTAATTCCGTGTTTCCACGCCTCATCCATAATCGTTTTTACAACGCTGGAATTGAAATACGTTTCGTAATTGCTCAACAACGGATTATATGCCGTCGCGCCCCAGTTGATAAACATTACGTTGAAGCCTGCATCTGCATACAAATCTATGGTGTCGGAATTTGTTGCAGTAAGAACGTTGCCTGCATTTTCTCCGCCGTCTTCGTAAGCGATTTGCTTACCGTTTACGTCTTGATAATATTTCGTGTTGTTTATTTGATAATAGTCCCCACAGGTTGCGCTATACGCCCAATAGGTAAACTCGCCGTCCGTGTAATTGGGAACAGCATCCTCACAAACAAAGGATACGCTTGCCGTACCGTTGACGAACGAAACAATCTTCACTTCCGACGTATGTGCATTGCTCCAAAACTTAACAGAAACGTTCCCGTTGTAGGTAGTATCCGCAAGCGTTACGTCAAAGCTAACCGTAGTGCCTTCTATTACCACCTCGGACACCGTATAGCTACGCGCAACCGTTGCCGAAAGCCCGTCGTACTCGTGGTTTCCCGTAACTTCATATAAGCCTTCGTTGATTTTAAAGGCTACGCTTACGGCGTTGTCAAGATAATATTTCAAAACGCTGTTTTCGCCGTAGTTGCCCGAGCTATAAGCGCTCGCCGCGACGTAATAAACGGAACGCGAGTTGTCTTCTTCGCTGTATGCAGAGGCAAACGTTGCCGTCGTACCGTCCGCATACGTTACCGTCGCAAACGCACGCGCCGAATATTCTCTGTTAAAGTTCACCACCTTAATCGCCGTCAAGGTGATATACGCGTGATACGCGCCGTCCACTTCTTCTTTATTTACAAGGATGTCCAGTTTTACAAGTTCAGACTGTACATAGCCTTTCA
>JAFTMQ010000091.1 GCA_017452305.1 Clostridia bacterium
AGCCGTACGCGGAAACGGTGCAAACGTCCGTTTCCCCACCGCAAATTTTTGCCGCCATTGCAATTGCGGGCGTGAGTTGCTTTTCGCCGCCGAAAGGCATAAATACCGTTCTTGCACCGATGGTCGAGTCGAAATTTTCGCTCAAGCCTTTCTTGGTGCAGACGTTGAGGTCGGCAAGGACTTTCTTCGTTTCCGTTTCAAAATCCAAGCCCGATTTTTTATTGAACCAGGGGCTAATTTCATCGGCAATTTCGACGTTCGTTTCTTGTTTAACACCGTTGGTGTTAAGGAAATCGCGAGACAAGTCGACAATCGTTGCACCGTTGTAGAACATCTTCATTCTGCCCGTGTCCGTAACGACGGCTACGGGGGTTGCGGAAAGGTTTTCCTCCGCCGCAAGCGCGATAAATTCGTCCACGTCCTTTTTGTCGATAACGACTGCCATACGTTCCTGCGATTCGGAAATCGCAAGCTCCGTACCGTTCAAGCCCTCGTATTTTTTAGGCACTTTGTTGAGGTCGATATCCAAAGCGTCGGCAAGCTCGCCAATCGCAACGGAAACACCGCCCGCGCCAAAATCGTTACATTTCTTGATTTTGCGCGTAACGTCCTTATTTAAGAACAAGCGTTGAATTTTTCTTTCCGTGAGCGCGTTACCCTTTTGCACTTCCGCGCCGCAGGTTTCCACCGATTTGGTATCGTGCGCCTTGGATGAGCCCGTCGCGCCGCCGCAGCCGTCGCGCCCCGTTTCACCGCCGAGCAAGACGATAACGTCGCCCGCCTTGGGCGTTTCGCGATAGACCATATCCTTTCTTGCACCGCCGACAACAAAGCCCGTTTCCAAACGCTTTGCTTTATAGCCCTCGTGATAAACCTCATCTACAATGCCCGTCGCCAAGCCAATTTGGTTGCCGTAGGACGAGAAGCCCGCAGCCGCGCGCTTTGTGATTGCGCGTTGCGGGAGCTTACCCGCGAGCGTGTCACGCAACTTTTCCCTCGGATCTGCCGCGCCCGTGATACGCATAGCTTGATAGACGTACGTTCTGCCGCTAAGCGGATCGCGAATTGCGCCGCCAAGGCAAGTAGCCGCACCACCAAACGGCTCGATTTCCGTCGGGTGGTTGTGCGTTTCGTTTTTGAACATAACGAGGTAATCCTCTTCCTTGCCGTCGATTTCCGCCTTGATTTGGATAGAGCAAGCGTTGATTTCCTCGGAAATATCGAGATTATCGAGAATACCGTCCTTTTTCAACTTTTTGGCCGCAATCGTTGCTAAATCCATTAGGCAAGGATATTTATCGGGACGAGCGCCGTTTAATTCTTGATATAAGTCTTGATAAAGGTGGTATGCATTTTGAATTTGCGGGTTTTTCGACGTGATATTCACGTTTTTAAGCTCGGTTGCGAACGTCGTGTGACGGCAATGGTCCGACCAATACGTGTCGATAACTTTGAGCTCCGTTTCCGTGGGGTTACGCTTTTCCGATTGGAAATAATTACGCACGAAAATGAGGTCTGCAACGCTCATTGCAAAGCCCACCGATTTATGATACGCCGCAATTTCCTCGTCGCTCATTTGAATAAAGCCGTCGATATACTCCACGGGCGCGCCCGCAACGCTTTCGCGCGTAAGCTTTTCGGGCTTTTCCGCGCTAACTTCCTCACTTTCCACCGGGTTTATAATATGTTTTTTGATAGCGGTAAATTCCTCGTCTGTTACCCCTTTCACCAAATACACCCTCGCGCACTTGATATTGGGGCGAGTTTTTTGGGTAAGGAGCTGAACGCACTGCGCCGCGCTGTCCGCGCGCTGATCATACTGTCCTGATAAATAGCTAACCACAAAAGACTTGTATCCTTCAGGGGTTTCCAAGCTATCCAAATAGACGTTATCGACGGGCGGCTCGGAAAATACCGTGCCGATTGCGGCTTTAAACTCCGATTCGCTAATCCCCTCCACGTCGTAACGGAGCACTAAACGAAAATCCTCGGGCACAATGTTGAGCAAAGTTTTAATATTTGTCGCTTCCGCCCTTGCTTGTACGTTATCTTTCTTTTCTACGTAAATTCTATAAATCATACTCACCTCAATCTCTTTGCACGTCGCGATATTTCACGCCGATGTCACTACGGTAATACATACCGTCGAAATGAATTTTTTGTGCGTTTTTATAAACCTTTTGACGAGCTTCTTCCACGTCCGCACCTTTTGCCACAACGCCGAGTACTCTGCCGCCGCTTGTGACGAGCTGTCCGTCTTTTACCGCCGTGCCCGCATGATAGACGATGATATCTTCGTCCAAATCACCAAAGGTGATTGTTTTGCCTTTCTCATATTTTTCAGGGTAGCCGCCGCTTGCAAGCACAAGGCATACGCATGCCCCGTCCTCCCATTCAATATTGACCTCGGAAAGACGTTCGTCAACGATTGCCTCGAAAATTTCCATAAGATCGGTTTTGAGCATCGGCAAAATAACCTGCGTTTCGGGATCTCCAAAGCGAGAGTTATATTCGATGACCTTATATCCGTCCTTCGTCTTCATAAGTCCGAAGTACAAAACGCCTTTGAATGGCCTGTTTTCCGCGTTCATCGCGTACATGGTGGGGAGCATTATCTTTTCCATAACCTCTTTAACGGAATTTTCGCCAAAGAAGGGCGCAGGCGAAAAGGTACCCATACCACCCGTGTTTAAGCCCTCGTCGAAATCTTTTGCACGCTTATGGTCACAGCTTGTAATCATCGGAACAATCGTTTTTCCGTCCGTGAATGCAAGGCAGGAAACCTCGGGACCTTCCAAAAATTCTTCCACGACGACCGTACTGCCCGCCGCGCCAAATTTACTTTCAAGCATCATTTCTTTGATACCCGCGCGCGCTTCTTCGCGCGTTTTGCAAATAAGGACGCCCTTACCAAGCGCAAGTC
>JAFTMQ010000092.1 GCA_017452305.1 Clostridia bacterium
ATCGAAAACGTTTCTATCCACTTTGCAGAATACGTATCTTCGGAATCCATAGGTTATTCAAGCGGTTTGATGTTCTACGAAACGACGTTTGATTGTACCTTTAAAAATATCACGTTGGATATTTCCGACGTTACGGGCGTTCGCTACATTTTAGAAGCCTTCTACGACGCAGACCTGCCTTACTTGTCCAAAGATAAATCTATTTGCGAAGGTATGGTTCTTATCGTAAAAGACTTAAACGAGGTACCCGTGTACGCGTTCAACGCGGCAAAGGGCACGGAAGACGACGTTGTTGCATACCCCGAAGGGAGCTTTACTATTCAAGATAAAAACGGCAACGTAAAGGAGTAAAGAATGAAAAAGAAAGCGCTTTTAGCGTTGCTTCTCGCGTTTATCATGGTGGGCGCAACGGCATGCTACGCAAACGAGGACGGACAGCCAAGCGGCTCAATTTCAAACACGGCAACCGCAACGGATAGTGACACGGACAGCGAAAGCAATTCTGCGACGGACAGTGAAGATAGCTCTGCAACCGACAGCGGAAGCAGTGAGGAAAAGGAAGTCTATTACACCGTCAACTTTGATACGGACGGCGCGGGGGATATTTCGCCCGTACAAGTACTCGCGGGCGAGCTCGTTTCCGAGCCAACTTCGCCCAACAAAACGAATACGGAATGTGACTACACCTTCCTCGGTTGGTATTACGGCGAGGAACAATGGGACTTTGCAAATGACGTTGTAACGGGGGATATCACCCTCGTTGCCCATTGGAAGGAAGAAGCAAAATACAGTGATCCTTTTTTACCTAAGGACTAACCATGTACGCGTTGAACGGATGAAACGCGCAAAAAAATCAACAAAAATTATTGATAGGAGTAGCAATGAAAAAGAAGATTATTATAGCGAGCTTATGCACAGTAGCTACACTTGCAACCCTGGCAGCTTGCGGCGAAACACAAAAAGATAAGCACAATTTTGTGTTGCACGAGGCTACCTCGGCAAGCTGCGAAGCGGCAGGCAACGACGCGTACTATACGTGCGACCATTGCGACAAGCTTTTCGACGCCCAAAAGCAAGAAATTGCGGAAATCCCCACGGTATCCGCACTTGGTCACGATTATAAATATCATGAGGGGCAAGCGGGCACTTGCAGCACGGCGGCTACTATTGCACATTTTAGCTGTGAGGATTGCGGTAGCTTGTTCGACGCGGCGAAGAATAAAATCACGTCGATAGAGGGCGCTTTGGACGCAAGCAATCACTCGTCCAGCCTTTCCATTAGTATCACTGTTCAACCCACTAAAACGGTATATGACGTCGGGGAAACCTTCGATCCTACGGGTATGGTTATCGTATCCAAATGCGACGATTGCGAGGGTAAGAATTTAGATAATCAACTTTTGACGATTGAATACCAAACGGAAGGCGCAACGGCGTTTGCGCTCGGCGATACGAAGGTGACCGTAAAATACCAAGATTGGTCGCAAGATGTGGAAATTACCGTTTCCCAAAAGCAAGCGCAAATCTTGGGTTTGGCGGATAGCTACGAAACGACTTGCGGAAACGCACCCGTTATCGAGGCAACGTCCGACGTCGGCGAAATTCTCGTTGAATATTACGATGGAGAAACGCTCGTAAGCCCCGTTGATTTCGTGGACGGTAAAACCTACGTTGTCAAGCTTACAATTGCGGATACGGACGATTATCTCGGCACGGAAGCAACGGCAAACGTCACCGTTTCGCACGCACACGCTTGGGTAGAGGACAAGAGCGATTGGAAAAAGCTCACCTACGTATGCGCTTGCGGCGATAAAAAACCCTTCCAAGTCTTGCAATATCAAACGCCTTACGTGGACGATACGCATATGGCAATCGACCTTTCCAAATTCGTTGTTGGCACGGACGATTTCTCTATCGCGTCCGTCAAGCAAATCGTGCGTATGAAGGACGGCGCGTATGAATTGAATGCGAGCAAGGGCGAGCTTACGGACATCGACGCTACGGTTGACGGCACGGTTTATACCTTCGCGCTTGATAAATACGAGCAACCCACCGAAGGCGTGAAGCCTTATATCTTGACGCTTTCCGTTACTTACGTCCTTGAGGGGATTGAGCGTACGGTTATCGTAGAAGCGAAGTATATCGACAAAGTGCTTTATGAAGCGAAAGATTTAGAGGTCCTTGCTTACGAGGGGGATCCCAACGACCAAGGCGCCGCAAAAGAAAGCTTCTATTATGCGTTAGGGCAAGATATTGACGCGAGCGGTTTTGAAATTACAAAATCTAATCCTTGTTGGGCACAAGCAAGCGGTTTCGTCGGTACGTTCGACGGTAACGGACACACCATTTCCAACTTGAAGGTTACGGGTGGCCAAGGCTTGTTCGGCGCGCTTGGCGCAGATGCAAGGGTGCAAAACGTGAAATTCGAAAATCTTCACGTGAACGAGGGCTTGTACGCGCTTACTTACTGTGCAAGAAAATCTATTTTTAGCAACGTAACCATCGAGTTTAGCATGGATTCGGCGTCCTATTTGGTTGCTTATTCGGCGAATAACTGCACGTTCGAGAATTTCAACGTATTGATGAACAAAAACGCAGGCAAGCCTTTCCTTATCGACGAAAACGCAAAGAATGCGCTTCCCGATACGGTCAACGTTACCTATTTTGCGTTCTATAACGTAACCTTCAATTCTAATGGCGGCAGCGAGGTCGCACCCGTGGCAGTTCTTCAAGGTGAAAAATTGGCTGCGCCCGCAACGCCTACGAAGTATTCCGATGATTACGATTATAATTTCCTCGGTTGGTTCTTAAACGAAACGGACGAAACGCCTTTCGATTTTAACAGCGAAATCACGGGCGATTTGACGCTTATTGCCAAGTGGCAACAAACGGAAAAGACGAACGTCTTACTCAACGCAAGCTCGCAAACGCTTACCAAGTGGGATTACGGCAACGCAATCACCGTCACAAACAGCACGGACGAAACGTACGGCGATATTTGGAAGATTGCGATTGACGCAGAAATAGAGTAATCCATCACGCACACGGCAATCAATACGGCGGGTTACAAAAAGGTATGTTTCGATATTTATAATCCGACGAATTTTGGGATTAGATTGACCATTCACGGCGGCTATGGTGCATGGGGCAAGGCAACCATTATTCTTCCTGCAAACACATGGACGAAGGTGGAAGTAGACGTATCCATTTTCGACGCAGACCAAGTAGGTCAAATCTTCCTTATGCTTCAAGCCGTTAGCCCTAGCGAGGGTGATTCGCTTGTAGGCGAATGGAAAATTTCAAGCTTCTACGGGGAAAACGAATAAACGATTGAACGGCAAAGCGGCTTGGGGCAAGCACTGTCCCAAGCCACGCAAGCCAAGCGTCACTATATTTTGACAAGAAAAGAGGATTATGGAAAAATTTATTTTATCGGCGCATAGCTCTATCGAGGTGGATTTTGAGTGCGGCGCATTGAAAAATATCATCAAAAACGGACGACAAATCACTTGTGGCAGCGCACCGCTGTTCACGGTTAAATTGCGCAAAAAAACAAGCAAATCCTACGTTGTAAACTCGACGGAATGTAAGTTTATTTCCTATGGAAATAACGTAGCGTCCTATACTTGCGGATTTTTCGACGCGCAGGTGCATTTTTTCGTGCAAGACGAAAGCTTGCTTGCCAAAATCTGCATCCAAAACAAGACGCAAGACCTTTTGGAATGGACGGAGCTTTTGCCCTTCACCGTTCCTCAAAAACTCAAAGACGAGGACGGCGGCAGAGGGGAAATTCTCTATCCCTACAACGAGGGTTGCCGCGTGACGAATATGGCGGTTAGAGAAAGTATGCCTTTCTCGTATACCGAGCCCGAGTATCCAAGCAAGGGTTCGTTTTCCATTTTCCCGAATATGATTTTTGGTCAATTTATCGCCTATTTGGACGACGGCGCGGGCGTTTATTTGGCTATGCATGATAGTGAGAGAACGACAAAGCACGTGGATTTTTGCTATTTCCAAGAGGGGATTAAGGTGTTTATGCGTGCGTTTTGCGACGTAACCTACGGGCAGGATTACGAAATGCCCTTCAACGTCACCCTTCGCGCCTTCGACGGCACTTGGCATTCCGCTGCCGATATTTATTACAATTGGTTTAAGGATAACTTGCCTATGGGCGCAAAGAAGATAAAGGACAATCCCGATTTGCCCGCGTGGTATCACGATTATCCGCTTGTTGTAGCCTATCCAATCAGAGGAAAACACGACACGGACACTTCCTCAAACGGTTTCTATCCTTATGCAAATACCTTGCCGCTTTTGGACGAAATCGCAAAGGAAACGGACAGCAAGGTGATGGCGCTTTTGATGCATTGGGAGGGCACTGCGCCGTGGGCTCCGCCTTATTATTGGCCACCGTTTGGCGGCGCGGATGAGTTTTCCGCTTTCGTCAACGAGCTACACTCGCGCGATATGCTCGCAGGTCTATATTGCAGCGGTATGGGCTGGACGCAACAAAGCAACGTCATCAAAAGCTATCGCGGCGAGGAAAAATACCGTGATTTACATATTGCGGACTGTGTTTGCACCAACTCGGACGGCAAGATAGAGAGCGTAATTTGCACGGCGCAAAGAGAGGGCTTTGATTTATGCCCCGCTTGCGACAGTGCGAAAAGCATTCTCAAAACGGAATTTGACGTGATTTGTCAAAGCGGCATCGACTACCTGCAAGCGCTCGATCAAAACCACGGCGGCAACTCTTATTTTTGTTACAGCGACAAGCATGATCACGTACCTGCCCCCGGCAAATGGCAACAAATCGCCACAAACGAGATGCTTTCTTCGATAGATAAAAACGGCACGATTTTCGGTTGCGAAAGCGCCGCGGCAGAGCCTTTCTTGGGACAACTGCTTTTTAGCGATAACCGCTTTGAACTCAATTATTACCTCGGCGAGCCCATTCCCATGTACGCGTACGTGTATCACGAATACGTAAACAATTTCATGGGCAACCAAATTTGCGCGATGCTTGAAAAGACGGAAAATAATTACACCTACCGTATGGCATATTCGTTTGCGGCAGGGGATATGCTTACCCTTGTCATGGGCGCGCCGAATAACTTCTTGCATTCTTGGTGCGACAGCATAGAGCCTAAGGAAAAGAACGTGGATAAGCAAAGCACGTTCGCGTTTATCAAAACGCTTAACGCTTGGCGAAAGGGCGGTGCGGGGAAATTCTTGCACTACGGAAAAATGATTGCGCCTATCGCAATCGCTTGCACAAAAGAAAAAATCCGCATAGAGGCAAACGGTGAGTATTTCACGCCCGATTCCGTGCTTTCCACGGCATACGCTTGCGAGGGAAGACGGGTGCAATTCCTTGTCAATTACAACCAAAAGCCCGTGCACGTAGCGTTGGATAAGGAATACGACGTCTATACGGACGCGGTTTTGCAAGCTTGCCAACGCAACGTAAAGGAAATTACCGTACACCCCTTGTCGGTGGCGATGATTGACTTGACAACCGACGTTGAATAAAACGGGCTATGCTTCGCCATAAGCAAAAAATCCCTCGGCGATAGGTCGAGGGATTTTTCTATGGGTAAGCGAGGGGATATTTTTGCAAAAAAAGCTTGCATGCATTTAAAATATGTGGTATACTTATCAAGGATGTTAAAGGAGCCTATATGGATATTTCAAAAAACAACGTGCCCGCGAGTGAGCAGGTCAAAGAGGAAAATTATAGCGAAGTTTTTCAGCGTGGCGGAAAGATAAAAGTGCTTTTTATTGGCAATTCTATTACGCGGCACGAGCCTAAGCCTGAAATCGGGTGGGAACATGATTGGGGTATGGCGGCAAGCGCGAAGGAAAAGGATTACGTACACGTCGCCGTCAATTTCTTGGACGAAAAATTTGGCAAGATTGATTATTGCGTCGCCAATTGTGGCAAGTGGGAGCTTTGTTATTACGACGATGAAATATTACATAGATGGGAAAGGACGAGGGAGTTTCAAGCCGATATTGTCGTCATTCGCATCGGTGAAAATATTTACAACGCAAAAGATAAATTTGAAGAATATCCTCTTGCGCCGTATTACGCAAATATGATTAAGTTTTTTGCTGTAAAACCCAACGCGCAGGTTATTGTAACCGATTTGTTTTGGGCAAATGAAAGGATAGACGGCACGATTCGTAAGGTTGCAAAAGAAAATGGTTATACGCTGGTTCAGTTAAATGATCTTGGGGATAAAAAAGAAAATATGGCGATAGGTAAATTTTGGCACAACGGCGTAGCTATGCACCCCAACGACGAGGGTATGCAAAAAATCGCCGAAAGAATTGTAAATGCAATCCAATGAGCAGTAAGGATACGTATGAAGAAATTATCAGATTATCTCACCCACGAAAACAGCGCGGAGCTGTCGGAATTAGCGCCGATTTTTCAATCGGACATTGTCAAAAACGCAAGTGAATTTTACGAGCGCGTAAACACGTCGGCAAAGCGAATGTTCGGCTTCCCTGCCTATCACGCGCCCATCTCTCTTGCTACGCAATACTTGCTTTTGTTGCACTATACCGCCCCGCTATCCAACAACTGCGGCGACGTGGACGAGCGCGGCAACTACGCGATGGATTCCAAAGAGGTGGAAAAGCTCATTGTCAAAATTTTCGCCGAAAAGTTCGGTATGGGCGACGAGTTTTGGGGGTATATCACAAGCGGCGGCTCGGAAAGTAACTCTTGCGGTATCGACCTTGCGTTCGCACAAAACCCCAAGGGGATTTTGTATTATTCCAAGGCGGCGCATTATTCCATTCAAAAGCACGGCAGATATTACGGCTGTGAGGAAATCCCCGTCACGCACGGCGACGAAATGGATTTAAACGCTTTATTCGAGCGGATTTTGCATAATTATCAGCAGAAAGGCGCGGCGGCAAACTTGATGCTCACGCACGGCACAACGCAGTACGGCGCGTGCGACGACGTGGACGCTATCGTGGCGTTTTTAAAGGAAAACAATATCCCGTATTATATCCATTTAGACGCGGCGCTTTACGGCGGTATTCCCAACAACCAAACGGACGCGCCCATCTTCACGGACGGCAAGGCGAGGGGGATAAATTCCATTTCCGTCAGCTTGCATAAATATCTCGGCTTTCCCGCCGTCAAATCGGTGTTTGTAGCGACGCAAAAGCCCAACGGCCAAAAAATTTCCTATATCGGTCAACACGACACCACTATTTCCGGCTCGCGTTCCGTTTCGGGCTACGCGTTATACAACCATATTTTGGAACAGTACGACAACCCCGCCCCCGATTTGTATTCGCGCAATATCAAGTTTTTTGAGAACTTGTTGATAGAAAAGAAAATTCCTTTCTACCGCGCGCCCAAGGCAAATATTTTTGTGGTGAACGCCCCGTCCGAGCGCACCTGTCAAAAATTCCAACTCTCTTGCTTTACCGTCACGGAAGGGGGAGCGGAAAAGAAAAAGGCACACGTCATCGTCTTTCCGAGCCACGAGGAAGAGCATATCCGCCGTCTTAGCGAATATCTCGCCCAAGATTTAACGTAAAAAAAGAGCCCTCGCTGAGGGCTCTTTGCTTTTTATATTAAGCTTCGTCAAATTTGTTATTCAAGAATTTATCTACTTCATATCCTTGCTTGTAGATGAGGTAGGTGGTAACCTTCGGCGCGGAGAAATCTTGCAATTTCACCTCTTCTAATTCGCCGTTTACAAGTTTTTCTTCCACTAACTTATAAGGCAAGAAGGAATACCCGAGCCCGTTTTCAAGATAGGGGAAGAGTTTAGAGGAATTATCCACTTCCAAACGGAACACGTGATTTTTAGGGAAGAGAGAGCGGATAAATACGCCCGCCTCGGAAAGGGTAAAGTCGCACATTAAATAGGGGAGCTTTGCAAGCTGTGATTTCGTCACGCCGTCGGGATATTCGTTGCCGCCTTTTTTGCAAACGAGCGCTACGCGGTCCACGTCATATACGTCGCAACAGTACCCAACGCGTTTTAAGGGAATGGCGGAAAATACCATGTCCAACATATTATCCTGCAAGCTTTGGATAAGGTCGAGGGAGTGCCCCAACATCACCTTCACCGAGGTGACGTCGTTGTCCTTTAAGCATTCGTCCACCAATTTCTTTACGTAAACCTCGTAGGTCGCGTTGATCGCGCCAATCGAGAATTTACGGCTGTGGCTTACCAAAGCGTTCATTTCTTCAATAGAGGTATTTTGCAACTCTAAAATGCGTTCTGCATACCGCAAGAAGATTTCGCCCGCTTCCGTCAATTTTACCGTCTTCGAGCCGCGAAGAAAAAGCTTTTTCCCAACCTCTTTTTCCAACTCACTAATACGATTGGTTACCGTCGATTGCGCGAT
>JAFTMQ010000093.1 GCA_017452305.1 Clostridia bacterium
CGAGGAAAATGTATCAAGGATAAAAGCACTTACATATTAAGTTACATAACAATGAACGCCTCCCTTGGCGTTCTTTTTTAATGTGAAAAAAGTCTGCTTTTTCTTCGTTTACCTATTGAAAAAGGGAAGAAAATATGCTATAATAAGAAAAAATTCGTTTTTATAAAAAACGAAAGCAAAACGTAAGGGAAATTCATTATGACAGTTATAAACGGCACAACGCCCCAAACGAGCGCAAACGGTTATGGCGTAAATGGGGGAAACGGCTATGGCACAAATGGTTACGGCGCGAATTCCGCCGTCAACACCAACGCCACAATCCATCCAAACGCGCGGGCGCAAAACAAGCTTCGCGCGTGGGAAAGTTTGCTTTTAGACACAGGCAAGCGCAACAATCTTGTCAATTTTAAAGACGCGAAAGGGAGCACGGTGGAAGTCCTTGCCCCCGATTTTGCTACCCTTTTTTCCAAAGCTGAGCATGCCGCCGAATTTGAGGTTTTCAACACGGACGAGGGGGCAAAGCTGAAATCCGTACAAACGGAAGACGAGCCTCAACCGCCCACCAAGGAAGAATATCTTGCGCTGTATGCGGATAAGCTCAAAAAGAAGCAAATCCTTATATACAACCATTCGGGACAGCCCTTGCAGGCGCTTAAAAATATTAGTAAAAAGGCGCAAACGGCGATAGAGGAAACGGGTATCAATATTGCCTATATGGCGTTTGGCTTCGTGCATTGGGCGGAGAGGGAAAACCCCACCCAAGTCTTGCGCGCGCCCGTGTTGCTTGTGCCCGTTAGTATCCAAAACGAAAGCCCGCTCTCGCCCTATTATATCAAGGTGACGGACGACGTTTTGGTCAACCCCACCTTCTCGTTTAAATTAAAGCACGAATATGGCGTGGCGTTGCCCGAGTTCGACGAAGACGAGGGCTTGGACGGGTATTGGAGCAAGCTTTCCGAAATCCTTTTAAAACTGCGGTGGTGGGTGGATAAGACGTGTAAAATCGGCTTATTCTCTTTCCAAAAAATCAATATGTACGAGGACTTGAAAGAGAATGCCGAGCAGGTTTTGGAAAACGAAAACGTGCGCTCGTTACTCGGCGAGGCAACCACGCATTTTGAAGCTCAACGCGTACATGGTGGCGACCTTTTACAGCTTTGCAACGTTGTTGACGCCGATTCAAGCCAAGCGGAAGCGATTGCGCTTGCCAAAGCGGGCGGAAGCTTTGTATTGCAAGGCCCGCCCGGCACGGGCAAAAGTCAAACGATTACCAACATCATTGCCGAGTGTATCGGCGATGGCAAAACGGTGCTGTTTGTGTCGGAAAAGCTTGCCGCGCTCAACGTTGTTTACGACAAGTTAAAAAAGGCGGGCTTGGAAGAATTTTGTTTGGAATTACACAGCCACAAAGCCAATAAACGGCAGGTTATCGACGAGTTTTATCAAACGCTCCGCCTGCAAAAAAGCCGTGTTTCGGATAGTGCGGAAAAGGTTTTGCGCGGCAAGCGCGAGGCGGTGGAAAAATTGGACGGTTACACAAACGAATTGCACCTCGTCCGTCCAAATATCCAAAAATCCCTCTATCAACTTTTCGAGCTTTGCGCCAAGTACAAAAACGCGCCCGATTTGGAATTTGTCATTCAAAATCTTGACCAAAAAGGGGAAGAATATATCGAAAATGCGGTAACCGAGCTTGACCGCTATGCCGAGTTTACAAATACGGTCGGGGCGGATTATCGGCAAAATCCTTGGCATGGATATTTTCCCGAGGACACGTCTTATCAAGCCCTTTCGCAGTTGAAATCCGACCTTTCTTCCGCGTCGTCGTATATACGGAAATTGCAGGAGCTTTGCCAAAAGGTGGCAACCATGTACGAGGCGAATGCAAATTCCGTGCAACACGCCCATGCCCTTGGCAAGCTGTTCACCCTCGCAAAGGACAGCCGCTTTATCACCCCTGCGCTGTTTAGCGTGAGCGAGGTGGAACGCGCAATCTCGCTCGTGCAAAGCTTGGAAGTGCTTGCGAAAGACTTGCTCTCTCGTAAGGCGGAATTGGACAAGCGATTTGACGGCGAAATTTATAGGCTTGACGCGCGCACGATGCATAAACAGCTCACGCGCATGTATTCGGGCTTTTTTGCCCGCTTGTTTAGTAAGGACTACCGCGAGATTTTGCGGAGCATTCGTTTCTGTAAAAAGGACGGAAAACGTCCTCGGTACGTCGAGGCGGTGCAACTCACCGCAGAGGTTGGCGAATACCAAAGCAAGGTGGAAGAATTCCTCGCCCTGCAAGTGCAGACGGACGGGCTGTTCGGCAAAGCTTACGACGGCGTGAACACCGACTTTGCACGCTTGCAAGCCGAGCTTGAAATTTTGCGAGAAATTTGTTTGACGGGCGTTCCGTTTGGGCGTATGGCGCGTATGAGCGCGGAAGAATTTTCGCTCAATAGCAGTACGTTCATGAACCTCGCGGGCGCGTTTGACAGTGCCGCCTATCTTGGCGGCGAGGCGGAATATCGTTTGGCGACGGGCTTTGATAGTACGGAATATGATCCGCGTGCCGTTCCTCTTTCCGATTTGGGAAGCAAGTACGAGGCGTGCAAGGCACGGATAGACGAGATTGAAACTTGGCGTGTATTCCAACTCAATTTGCGCGTGTTAAAGGATTTGGGGTTGCGCTCGTTCGTGGATAAGACGATAGAAAACGGGATTGCGCCCACCGACGTGACGGCGGCGTATTGCAAGGCGTTTTACCGTCAATGGGCGGATTGGGTTTTGCATCAATCGCCTACGATTATGGGTTTGTCTCGTATCCCGCACGACAATGCGGTGCGTAGCTTTAAGGAAAAGGACGAGCTGCATTTTGAAATCAATAAATCGAAAATTCGGGAAACGCTTTCGGAAAAGCGCCCCGACCTTTCCATGGTGGCGCAGGGCAGTGCGATTGCCGTTCTGCTGCGCGAAGCGGAAAAGAAACGCAAAAAGAAGAGTATTCGCGATTTGCTTGCGGAAATTGGCGACCTCGCGCAAACGCTTAAACCTTGTTTCTTAATGTCGCCTTTAAGCGTTTCCACCTACCTTTCCGCAAACGCGAGATTTGACGTCGTTATCTTTGACGAGGCGTCGCAAATCTTCCCGCAGGACGCGGTGGGCGCGATTTATCGCGGAAAGCAACTTATCGTCGTGGGCGATTCTAAGCAGATGCCGCCGAGCAATTTCTTCACCAACACCTTAGAGCTTGACGAGGACGAGGAACAAGACGACGTTACGGATTTTGAGTCCGTCCTCGATTTGTGTTCGGCGTCCTTCCCGCAACGCAGGTTGAAGTGGCATTATCGCAGTAAGTTCGAGCCGTTAATTGCGTTCTCGAACAAGAATTTCTACGGCAACGATTTGGTCACATTCCCGTCCGCGAGGGCTACGGGCAGAGATTTGGGCGTGGAATTTGTTTATGCGGGTGGCACGTTTGATAGACGGAGCAAAACCAACCGCGTAGAGGCGGAGCTTATAACCGATATGGTGTTCGAGCATTTTGAAAAATATCCCAACCGCAGCTTGGGCGTAGTGGCGTTTAGCGTGGCACAGCAAAACCTTATCGAGCGTTTAATTTATCGCCGCAGAAAGGATTTGCCCAACTTCGAGCAGTTTTTCTCGCCTGAATTGGTAGAGCCCTTCTTCGTCAAAAACCTTGAAACGGTGCAGGGCGACGAGCGCGACGTAATTATTTTCAGCGTGGCTTACGCCAAGGACGCGCAGGGCAGACTTTTGATGAATTTCGGGCCCATCAACCGTGAGGGCGGCGAGCGCCGTCTTAACGTAGCGTTCACGCGCGCGAAGTACAATATTAAGCTTGTTTCTTCTATGCGCGGCGCGGATATGGATATTTCGGGCACGAAGTCGGAGGGAGTACGCTTACTTCGCGAGTATTTAAGCTATGCCGAAAACGGACAAGTTTTCTTGGATAACACCGCCGATATGGCTCGTAAAAAGGGTGGAAAATCCGATTTCATCGCGGACATGGTGGCGTTCTTGCGCGAAAACGGCTATGCCGTCGATACGCAGGTGGGCTGTTCGGGCTATCGCATTGATTTGGCGGTAAAATATCCGAATTCAAGCGATTACGTGCTCGCGATAGAGTGCGACGGCGAAAATTATCATTCCTCGAAAACGGCGCGGGATAGGGATAGGCTTCGTCAATCGGTGCTTGAAAATATGGGTTGGAAATTCTATCGTATTTGGTCAACAGATTGGTTTAAATCCCCCGCGGAAGAGAAAAAACGCTTGCTCGCGGCGGTGGAAAACGCCTTTGTGGACGCACCCAAACGCGCGACGGGCGGCTCTATATCCATTATGCCCACGAGCGAAAAACTCGCCGTCAATTTTGACGAAAAAGTGGAGGTAAAGCCTTTCACATTCCCCGCGTACGAAAGCGCGGACGACACAGTGGTGATCGAACGGCACAATGCGAGCTTGTCGCAAGCCATCCAAGATATCGTCAACGTTGAAGCGCCCGTTAGTGAGGAGTGGGTGCTCAAACGCTTGATTCGCTTGTTTGATAGAAAACAGCTTACCGTTGCCGTTTGGCGCGAGTACGAGGAAAAAGTAAAAAATTTCCGTTGGGGACTTATAAGAAAGGACGGATTCTTGTATAAAAAGGACGGCAAATCTTGTATGCTCCGCGTGCCTAAAGAGGGGGCTACGCCGCGCGAGATTAAATATATCGAATTGCAAGAGCTTGCCAATGGCTTGCGTGCGTTGCTTTCGCAAAACGTAACGGCGGAAAAAAACGGACTGTTTAGATTGTTGGCGCAACAGCTCGGTTTTGCGAGGGCGGGCGATACAGCGCAGGAACGCATGGAAGAAGCGCTTAAACTGCTCGGTGACGAGGTGGAAGCGGACGATGATATTCTTTCTTTGAAATAACAATTAAAAACACCTGCTTAGCGGTAGGTGTTTTTTTGTAATTTTGCGCATACTAACGGAATGAAGAACTTGTTAAACAGCGCAAAAAATTTGCAAGCGGAGCTTATCAAACACCGCCGCTATCTGCACCAAAATGCAGAGGTGGGATTCGATTTGCCTAAAACGTCGGAGTATATAAAAAGCCAACTCAAAAATATAGGTTTAACACCAAAAGAAGTGGGCAGGTATGCGTTGACGGCGGAAATCGGCAAAGGAAAAACTGCCTTTTTACTGCGTGCGGATATGGACGGTTTACCTATCGAGGATCAAACAAACGAGCCGTTTGCGTGCAAGGTGGGACATATGCACGCTTGCGGACATGATTTGCACGCAACAATGCTACTCGGTGCGGCAAAACTTTTAAAGGCAAGGGAAAAAGAGTTGAAAGGGCGGGTAAAATTGCTCTTTCAACCCGCCGAGGAAATTTTAGAGGGCGCAAAAAACGCCGTGGGAAACGGTGTGTTGAACAATCCAAAAATAGACGGCGCGATGATGCTACACGTTTTGACGGGCGTTCCGCTTGCAGGTGGAAGTGTAATCGTCGCGAATGGCGTAAGCGCACCTGCCGCCGATTTTTTTTCGGTGGAAGTGCAGGGCAAGGGCTGTCACGGCTCTACGCCTTGGAAAGGGGTGGACGCGTCTGCGGTTGCGGCAAAAATCTTGCTTGGCTTGCAGGAAATCACGGCGAAAGAGGTTTCGGCTTTTATGCCGTCCGTCCTTTCCGTGGGGAATATTTCGGCGGGCAACGCAGGGAACGTGCTTGCGGATAGCGGAATATTACAAGGTACGCTCCGCACCTTTGACGAGGGGACGCGCGAGTATATCAAAACACGGATAGAGGAAATTGCCAAACACACGGCGAAAGCCTTTCGCGCTAAGGCAAGGGTAAAATTCGAGGGCGGTTGTCCGTCCTTACTCAACGACGAAAAATTATCCGCGCTTGCCTTGCAGACCGCCCAAGAATTGCTTGGCGAAAAGGTGTTTTCTTCTGCGGAAATGGGGAATAGTGAGGAAAAGGGCGGTTCGGAAGACTTTGCGTATATTAGCCGCGCTGTGCCGTCCGTGATGCTCGCCTTGTCGGCGGGGGATAGCAAAGAGGGGTATGCGTATCCCTTGCACCACCCCAAGGTGAGGTTTGACGAGGGCGTACTGTATATCGGCAGTGCGCTCTATGCCGCCGTTGCATTAAAATATTTAGAAAAATAAGCAAATAAAAAGGGCAGGTACGCGTTGAACGCATACCTGCCCGCTGTATTTTTGTGAGGTACAATTTTATTTTTCCGTTAATTTAGGCATAAAAATTCCTTTAATATCCCCTGTAGTGCAGTGGATTTTTAAGCTTCTTGCCTTGCCCGTGCTGGGGTAATCGTACAAATTATTGCTACCCGTACTTGTGTGGGCTTGTACGGAATAATCCTCGATTGTGCCGACGAGATGAAGGGTTACGTCGCCCGTGCTTGTCGAGAAAAGTAAGTTCATAAAATCTAAAACGGAAGTGCCGATAGATTCGATGTCGCCCGTATCCGTCGAGGCTTCAATACTCGTGCCCGACAAGTCGCCAAGATAAACGTCGCCCGTGTCTGTTTCAATTTTGATAGAGGGTGCGCTAAGGCTGTGCAAAATGCTCACGTCGCCCGTATCCGTTTCGATTTCTACGTTGCCGAATGCGGAAGATTTTCCGTCCAACGTAATATCGCCCGTATCTGCTTCAATAAACAAGCTATCCGTAACGAAGGTATTTAAGAAGATATTGCCCGTATCTGTAGAAAGCGCCATTCTGCCGTCGCAAATAATTGAGCCGTCCAAGTCGATTGTGCCCGTGCTTGTTTCGAGTTTCAAATTATTCAAGGTTGCGTACCCCTCAAACCAAACGTTGCCCGTGTCCGTTTTAATATCGAGGGTATATGCATAGCTTTCGGGAATATAGACGTTCACGAGGGAGCTTTCGCCAATGGAAAATTGCATGTAGGGGAAAAGGCGAGAGGATTGCTTAACTTTCAACACGTTATTTTCTTCCGTGACGGTGACTTTCGTAAGCTGTTTCCCGTTTTTCGTGTAGCTTTCAGGGTATTCAACGCGTACCTGGGTGGTGGATTTGCTAAAATGCACCTTGATATCGTTGGTATTAAAATCAAGCTCGATACTCGTAACCTTATGTTGTTCCGTGTATTCATGATATACGTATTCCACGTTGTTCATCACGGTGAAATCCCAACCCGCCGTAGCCATAGCAATCGTGAATACGCTGCCGCCGACAAGCGTCAAGCCGCCGAAGACGATGAGGAGTATGATTAAAATTTTCTTTGCGGTCTCTTTTGCAATTTTCATTTCAAAATCCCCTTATAAATAGTTTTCATTAGCTTATACGAATAAATCGCACAGTATTTGGTGGCGTAATATCCGCCGAGCCCTAAAAATCCGCATATACCCATCGCGGCGATTGCCAAACCGATATGCGCCGCAATTCCTGCGCCCGTCGCGGTAAATGCGCCTATAAAAAGGTAAGCAAGACTTGCAACAATGCCCGCCGTGCCGCTAATACACACCGCCCCAAGCGCAACGACGATGGACACCAAAACTGCCGCAAGGGGAATGCCTACAAAGAGGGAAAATAGTATGCCAACCACAATTCTACGCATATTATTTGCTACTTGACTGTTGTCATTATTAGAAACAGTGGGGGCGTTTTTCTTATTGCCCTTGCTTTCCGCATTTTCAACGGCGTTTTCCGCCAAGATTTTTTCCGCGCAGGATTTGGGCGAGCCGAACTCCGCTAAAATGGCTTCTTCGCTCATGCCCGCGTCCAATCTATCGCCGTACATTTCCTTATAATAGTCTGTAATTTTTAAACATTCCGCCGTTGGCAAGCCCTTTAATTCTTCCACCAAACAGCTTTCCCACTCTTTATACGTCATACCCCGCCTCCTTGGGTGATAAAGTCACTAATCTTCTTAAACTCGTACATGGTATCCACAAAATCCTGAATTTTCGCTTTTCCAACCTCTGTAATACGGAAATATTTGCGTAGCCTGCCGTTGTACGCTTCCGTCCTCGTCGTCACCGCGCCGCTCGCTTCCAAGCGTTTTAAAATAGGATACAACGTCGATTCCGAAATTTCTATATAGGGTGCGATATCCGAAATGATTTTATAGCCGTACGATTCTTCTTTGCGGATCGCCGCAAGCACGCATACTTCCAACAATCCCTTTTTTAATTGTGCGTCCATAATACCCTCCTTTGCAATATATTATACAATGCATAGTATTCCTTGTCAAGTATTTTTGTTAAAAAAAATCCAAGATTTTCAAAAAAATTGCAAACAAAAACGGCGGACAAAAAATCCGCCGTTTTTTGCAAGCGATAAATATTTAGGAAAGGGAAATGCTTACACCGTCTTTTCGCGATGTGCGTGACGCTCGCCGTTGGGCTTATTTTTCGCGCCCTCGTGACGGGCAGAGGTCTTACCCTCGGGGTTGATTTCACCCGCTTTTTGGAGTGCCATTTTGGTAAGCATAGGCCCAACAAGCTCGTAGATGAGTACGGCGAAAAGGGTAATACTAACCACAAGCGTGCCGATGGTAGAGCCGTCAATGCCCTTATAATAGCTACTTACGGTGTTCGCCATACCAAGCGCAACGCCCGCCTGCGGCAAAAGGGTAATGCCGAGGAATTTGACAATCTTATCGTCGCACTTAGACATTTTTGCACTGAGCAACGCGCCGCTGTATTTACCTGCCGAACGGAAGATGAGATATACTACGCCGATAATTACGATGGAAAGGCTGGTGAATATGGAAAGGTCAAGTTCCGCGCCGCTTGTTACAAAGAAGATAATCAAAAGGGGCGCGCTCCAACGATCCACTCTGTCCATAAGCTCTTCCGAAAAGTCGCAGGTATTGCAGAAAATCGTACCCAGCATCATGCACGAAAGCAAGGGCGAGAAACCGATATGTACGGGGCCGATATGGAATTTCATAAGGGAAAGGGCAATCGTCGCGAACAAGAAGGCAACCGACACCGCCATACGCTTGGAGCGGGAGTGGAAGAAGCGTTCGCATAAGCTAA
>JAFTMQ010000013.1 GCA_017452305.1 Clostridia bacterium
AGGGTGCCTTGCTCCCTTGCGTTGATATGCCCAAAGTCCACGCAGGGTGTGAATACGGGGTCAACCTTGCAGAAACGGACGATTTCCTCCACCGTACCGATTTGCGCGAGCTTGCCCATCGTTTCGGGACAGAACATCATGTCTTGCAAATCGTTCAAATATATGTAATCACGCAAAATTTTAAGGCGTTCTTCCGTGAGTGCAACCGCTTCCTCGCGCGTGGCTTTTCCCTGTGCCGCGGGATGGAATACGATACGCTTTCCGCCCATCAACTTTGCCATTTTCGCGCTGTCGAGCACGTAGCCGTAGGACTTCGCCGCCATTTCGTCGTCGGGGTTGGCAAAATTGATAAAATACGGGGCGTGGACGGAAATTTCCACGTCGGCGGCCTTGAACGCCTCGCCGATAGAAATTGCCTTATCCTCGCTCATTCTTACGCCGCGCCCGAAGGAATATTCAAAGCAGTCCAAGCCGCGGTTTTTGACGAATGCCGCCGCCTCTTCCGTGTGATTATAGCCTTCCGCATAAAAACTTTCGCAGTTGCCACTCGGACCAAATTTAATCATACTTTTTCCCCCCGAATTTTCTATCTATCGTAAGCATTTTTTTATAAATTTTTTCCGCCATCACGGCAAAGCCGTAATCGGTTGGATGGCCGCCGTCCACCGCAAAATCCCAACGATCACGTTTTCCGTAAAAGCTTTTTCCCGAAAGGAAATAAACGTTTTTGTCCCCTTGCCGTTTCGCTTTTTGATAAGTAGTGAAAATGATTTTTTCTCGTTTTTCCCCTTCGTCGTCGCCTGTAATATCTGGTTTGCTAATGAACAAAATAGGCGTATCGGGACGCCCCTTGCGATATTCCTCGTATAACGCATAATGCGTTTTTTCTAAATATTCGGCGCTGGGCGCGTTGTGGTCATAATCGCAAACAAACAAAGAACAATCCAAAGCCGACAAATATTCCACCATCGTTTTTTCCGCTTTTGCATTGCCGCTGAATCCTAAGTTGATAAAATCAATGTTGTTGCGCTTACAAATCAGCGCCTGATAAGCGTTGTCGGGACGGCTTGCACAACCGCCTTGGGTAATCGACGAGCCATAATATAAAATGGGTGCAATAGCCCGATAGGGTTTTCCCTGTTTTATCGTCGCGTTTTCGTCTAACATCACCGTAAGCGAGCGGACGTTGTTGTACAACGGAAAATATAAAACGTATTCCCTCATCTCTCCGCCCATAAGCTTCACAGCCGAAGTATAGCCCTCCATTGCATTGGGGAAAGGAGCGAGATTAGAGATAAATTTTTCGCCCGTTGCCGTTATTTCAAAAAGAGAAAAACCCGACGAACCCGTAAGCGGCATATGCTTCATCATTTCCAAGCCGTTGTACGTTACCGTAATCTCAAACAATGTAGAATCCGTTGCAAAGCACAATCTTCCACCCGCAGTATGTCTAGAAAGGTAAGCTACCCCCTCGTTGACCGTTGCCGCAACTGCTAAGGGCATACGTACAAAACACTTTTCCTTTTCGTCATATTGCACACCGTACAACGAAAAATATTTAGACGGAATTGCGTAAGTTGCTTTTCCGTCGCAAGCAGCAACCGATTGTTCCTTAAAATTTTTGTCAATTTTAGAAATATCCATTTTTTTGCCCTTAATTTAATATTCTCACTGAACTAATATCCTTTTTTAGCTGTTCCGTCAACTCGTCCACGCTTGAAAATTTGGTAACGGGGCGAAGATAGCGTACAAACTCGATTTTTAGCGTTTTGCCATATAAGTCCCCCGCAAAATCGTCAAGATAGGTTTCCGTAAGCACCTGCGCGTTGTCGAAAGTCGGACGCGCGCCGTAGTTTGTGATACACTTATACGTCTTGCCGTCCAAGCAAACGCGCGTTTCATATACTCCTTGCTTTAAAGGGAATTTTTCCTTGGGGTAAAGCACGTTTGCGGTGGGGAAACCGAGCGTCCTGCCCACCTGCCTATCCTTTACCACCTCGCCGACGAGGAAGAAGCTTTCACCCAAAAGCGCGTTGGCTTTGGGAATTTCGCCCTCACTTAACAAAGCCTTTATGGCGCGGGAACTGATTTTTTCACCGTACATTTGTAGAAGCGGATGAATTTCAACGCGTACCTGCCCTGCCCGTTTGAGGGTTTCAGGCGTCCCCGACGCTCCTGCGCCAAAACGAAAATCCTCACCGCAAACGAAGAGCTTGGGGGCAAACTCCGTCGTTAATTTATGCAAAAATTCCTTGGCAGAAAGGTCTTTTATTTCCGCAAACGGCAGTTCAAACACGAAATCTACACCGTTTTCGCGGAAAATTCTTTCGCGCTCGGCAAAAGTAAAAATATTTTCCTGCGCCTTGCCGCCGATAATCGTCATTACGCCGACGGGCAAGCCGCTCTGTTTGGCGCATGACAAAAGGCGACGGTGCCCTAAATGCAAGCCGTCGAAGCCGCCGAGGAGCATCGCGCTCCCGTTTGCGCTATCCTTTTGTGTAAACCAAACTGTTTTTAACATAACTTAACTTTTGCTTTCGCCTTTCCATTTTTCACTTCGGCAAGCCCGTAAAAGGCTTCGCCTTGATAAATTTTGTACGTGCCGTCTTGCGCGTCCGTAAACACCGTCATGCCGTTAAAAAGCCTACCCATATCCTTGTCGGACAAGCGCAAATCCGCAAAAGGCAAAACGTCTTGCGTGGGGATTATGTGCGCTTCCAACCAAGCGAGGTCGGGGTCTTTTTCAAGCTCGGCAAAGTCGATAGCATTCGGCAAAGTGAAAAGTCCGCTTTGTGTGCGGCAAAGCGCGCTCATTACCGCTTTCGTATCGAGCGCCGCCGCAATATCCCTTGCGAGGGAGCGGATATACGTGCCACCGCCGCAACGGATTTTAATGCGGAAGGTATCGGGCTTGTCTTCTATTCTTCCCAACAATTCCATACCGTAGATATGCACCTTTTTGGGCGGAAGCTCAAACTCGACGCCTGCGCGCGCCAAATCGTAGCCGCGTTTGCAGTTTACGTTCTTCGCGCTATACTTGGGCGGCACTTGCATGATATCCCCAAAAAAGGTGGGTAATACTGCCGAAATTTCACTTTCGTTAGGTACATGCCCCCCACAAACGAGGTTTCCCGTACTGTCCAAGGTGTCCGAATCCACGCCGAACGTGAACTCCGCGATATACTCTTTTTCCTTTTCCAAAAAGTAATCGAAAAGGCGCGTAGCATTGCCCACGCCGATGGGCAACACGCCGCTTG
>JAFTMQ010000094.1 GCA_017452305.1 Clostridia bacterium
CCCCACAGGAGAAATGTCCTTTTGCAGCGATATGATGGTTGCACTTCGTTCTATCAAGAGCGAAAACGAGCTTGCTTGTATTAGAGAGGGTTTCCGCATTGTAGAGCTTGCAACGGACGAGGTTATTAAGGCGTTAAAGCCGGGCGTTACCGAGCTTCAAATGGTAGGCGTTGCACAAAGAGTAATTTATGAAAACGGCGCGGAATACGAGGGACTTCCTATGTACGTATTTAGCGAATCCTCTACCCGTCACGCAATTAGCCGTTCCACGTATAAAACGATTGGCAAAAACGACATTGTGCAGCTCAACCTTTCCGCAAAAATTGACGGCTATTCCCCTGCAATCGGTCTTCCCGTATTTATGGGTAGAGCAGAGGGCGAAAAGAAAGAGCTTGTGGATTTCTGCTTGAAGATGCACAATTGGACGACGGAAAATTTGAAAGCGGGTATGAGAGCGGACGTTGTTCCCAAGAAATTCTTGCAAATGTTCAAGGATGCAGGCTACGGCAAAAACTACGTTTACGGCCCTTGTCACGGCACGGGTATGATCTAAGTAGAAGCGCCTTGGATGGAAACCTCTTCCGATTATATTTTAAAGAAGAATATGACCTTCCAAGTAGATACTTTCATTTCGGGTTCGACCTTTGGTTGCCGTTGGGAAAAAGGTATTGCCATTAAAGAAAACGGCGTAGAATCTTACACCGATTATCTTGAAAAAAACGGCTTAATTGAGCTTAATTTCTAAAAGAACGGGAAATCCGAGGGGCACCTTGGTTTTCTTATAAGGAGTAAAAAATGATTGTTGGCAAAAAAAATTGGATAATTCCCGACTGCGAACTTCCTCCCGAAGGGGAGGGAGTCCTCAAAGGGCACGAAAGCGTTATTATCGTAAATGATTCAAATAAACCCGCAATTATCAAAGTAAAGCTTTACTTTGCGGACAAAGAGTGCTATAATGGTATTACGTGGACGGTTGAGCCGCAAAAAGTACGTTGTTTTAGAATGAACAACGTAGAGGATATGTGCGGTTTCGTCGTACCTATGGAAACGCAATATGCAATGAAGCTCGAAAGCACAGAGCCTATCGTGGTGCAGTACGGACGTTTGGATAATAGACAGACGAATTTAGCGTATTACACAACGTTAGCTTATTAAGGAGTAAAATATGATTTTAGACCATAGCTTTCCGCGCGAAACGGATTACGTAAAAGAGAAGAATATTCCGCTTGTTATCGTTGGCGGAACGGTAGAATATCACGGTGCGCACTGTTCGTATGGGTGCGATACCCTTATCGCCGAGGGCTTGATTAAAAAGCTCGCCGAAGAGAAAGAGCTTATGCTCGCGCCCACCATTTCGTACAGCCCCGCAAGCTATGCGGTTGGTGGCAGAAAAAGCGGTACGGTGCACGTGCCCGAACGCGCGTTCGAGGACTACGTTTATTACGTATTTAAGAGTATGCTCTATTCGGGCTTTAGAAATATTTACGTAGTTATTCACCACCAATTCGAGCAAGAAAGTGAAATGCCGATGACCCTTTGCTATCGCACGGCGGCAAAGCGCGCGACGATGGAATATTTAGAAGAAACGCTCGGCGAAGGTTGGTGGGGGAGCGAAAGCTACGCAAATTATTACGAGGAATTGGAGGGGACAAACAATCCGTTCTCGTGGATTAAGGTTATCCCCACCATGTCAACGGCGGTGCAAAACGCTACGGGCTACGACCATGCGGGCAAGTTTGAAAGCTCTATCTTGATGGCGCTTTACCCCGATTGCGTCAAGCTCGATAGAATTGACGATATTAAGCATTGGTTTACCGAAAGCGCACGCGAGGCGAATAAAGAGCTCGGCGACGAGATGGTGAAGCAATCCTTGGCATACTTAAAAGAGGCAATAAAATAATGTTACCCGAAATTAAACAGGTAAAAATGCAAAAGAACGTCTTGCCTACCCTTTGGCAGGCCGTTCTTTTCCGCAATTATGGATACGTAAAGCCGCAAAATCTTGCGGCTGTTTTGTCTTGCAGTGAGGACGTTTTGCATACAGAAGCGGAGCGGCTTGGACTTCCTCGCACGGATTGCAACCCCGATTGGGCGGAAAGAGGATATATCACCCTTATCCGCAATAATTGGTTTTTGTTGCCGTATAAGCAGCTTATCCCCTTGCTCGGTATCGACGAGGCGCGTTTGGATTTTATCTTGCAAAACGACGACTTTTTATCCGTCAAGCTCGGCAATTATAAGCCCGAGTGCGAAGAAGTTTCTTATGCGCCCTTGACGGATGAGGAAATGGCAAAAACCAAACTCGTCGCGGACATGGTGCGCCCGTTTGTGCAAAAACAAGGGGGGAAACCCTTTGCGTTTTTCAAAAATGCGCCGACGGAAAAGACGATTAAACGCGCGGACGGTACGCGTATTGTGCACGGCTATTTATCCCCTTGCGGAAACGCATTCGATATGGATACGGAAACGCACTTGCCCGACGGTTTGCTTGCCGAGTATGCCAAGCAGGGCGTAAACGGCATTTGGTTGCACGGCGTTTTGTCCAACCTTTCGCCTTATCCTTTTGACGAGGCGCAAAGTAAAGGCTACGAGGCGCGCCGAAAGGAAATGGCAAAGCTCGTCGCCCGCTTGAAAAATTACGGCATTAAATTATACCTCTATTTCAACGAGCCGCGCGGTTTAGCCGAGGATAAATTCGGCAAATATAGCCACCTTATCGGCAGAAGGGAAAAGGGGTACGCCGCCCTTTGCTTTGAGCATAAAGAAACGAGGGAATATCTTTACAATGCAGTGAAGGATTTGCTTTGTGCCGTTCCCGATTTGGGGGGGATTATCACCATTACGATGAGTGAAAATTTGACGCATTGCCATTACGTACCTAATAATAATTGTCCCGTATGTAAAAATCTTCCGCCCGAACGTACTGCGGCGGCAGTCAACAATACGATACAAAAGGCAATCAAGGACAGCGGTAGCGGAGCAGAGCTTATTGCCAACCTTTGGGGCTGGTCGCCCTATATGGAATGGACGGAAGAGCAAACCTTGCGCGGCGTGGAAATGCTCGACAAGGACATTTCCGTTATGTGCGTTAGCGAATATGATTTGCCTATCGTAAAAGGTGGGGTAGAGAGCAAAATTATCGACTATTCAATCGCTAACCCCGGCCCGAGCCCTATTACGGTTACCGCCTTAAAAAAGGCAACGGAAACGGGACATAAGCCGTATGCGAAGATACAAGTAAACAACAGTTGGGAGTGCTCGGCGGCGCCTTATTTACCCGTGTTCGATTTGACCTTCGAGCATTTGCAAAATCTTGCAAAAATCGGCGTAAAAGATTTTATGCTCACTTGGACGCTCGGTGGGTATCCCTCGCCCACAAACGGTCTTATTGCCGATTTTGTGGAAAACAAGGGGGATATGGATTTGTCGGCGTGGTATCGGCAAACGTTTGGCGAAAACGCCGATAGGGTACACGGCGCGGTCAAGCTGTTTTGTGATGCGTTCCGAGAATATCCGTTTAGTGTGCAAAATTTGTACTTCTCGCCCAAGACACTCGGGGCGGCAAATCTTTGGTCGCTCGACGCGGACGAAAAACCGTCGGAAATGGTTTGCTATTCCTATGACGATTTCGAGAAGTGGATTTATCCTTACCCCTACGAAATTTTCCTTTCGCAATACGAAAAATTGTTAAAAGGATGGGGGCAGGGTTGCGACGAATTGCAAAAACTGCCGTCAACGCCCACGCTTGACGAGATGAAAATCTTTGCCAAGGCGGCATACCTGCATTTTGAAACGGACTATTTACAAACCCGCTTTTCTTTTGAAAAACGGGATAAGGAAAAGCACGCGCAAAGCCTTATGCAGTTGGCGATGAGAGCAAAAGAAAACGCGGAAGAATTGCTTGCACTTGTCCGCAAGAGTACCTTCGTCGGCTTTGAAACGTCCAACCATTATTATTATAACGAGCGCAATTTGATTGAAAAATCTATCAATATGTCGCAAATTTTGGACGAATTAAAAAAAATTAAAAAATTTCGCAAAAAAAGTGAGAAAAAACCGCTTTTAAACCGTTATATATATAGAAAGGTATAAAAGGAGGTTTCCAATGAAGAAATTTTTAAGTACAACACTTTCAGTTTTTTTACTGTGTACGGCGACGGCTTGCGCGGGGGACTTTGACGATATCAAACACGTTCCGCCCGAGCTCAAACCCGTTGAAGCGACGATATTCTCGCCGTCGGCAAAAAGCACGTGGAATAAGGACGCTTTCGTTTCAAAATTTAGAGCAACGAAAGCAGAGCTTTCCGACGAGGAATTTAACCAATAATACACGGCGTTTTATAACTACGTACCGCAGACGTATTCCGACGAATATGATTTGGACGCGTTTGAGGTGCAGCAAAGCGACGGGGATTCGATTTTTTACGTGCGCCAAGCGGAAAAGCTTTACCGCATCGACGCATTTGCTAAGGATACGGATGCGGATTATAACGGCTTTTTGCAATTTGCGGCAACCGATTTAAACGAGGACGGCTGTGCGGAAATTCTCGTTTCCTATTATTACAATGGAGCACGTCTTGAGGTGAGCCGTATTCACGCGATAGACACGTGCAGTGGAAAATCCGTGAGGTTTAACAGGAGTTATTATGCGCCTATCTTTTTTCAAAAAACGGATAAGGGGATAGGGCTTTATAAGGGAACGGAAAACAATCCGACTACGGCAGTAGAGCTTGTTTCCGAGGTTACGAAAAACACCCGTAAATACGTATTCCTTAAAAAGAGCTTTACCGTCCAAGCAAGTGATTATAAGACGGAAGTGGAAATCGACGAGGATACGATAAATTTCCCTATCGTAGCCGCGGATTTGCCTTTGCAATTTACCAGCCGTGTAAAAATGACTTGGCTTGGCGAGGGTTTTGGCTACACCAACAGTGATACTTATTTAGACGGTGCGTATGCCCGTTATTCCAACGATAAACATACCCTTGAATGCGAGCCTTGGGCTGCAGACGACGCAATTACCGAGTTTTATATTGCACAAGGAATGGTAATTGACAGCGAATATTATATGCATAGGGTTGACGATTTGGATTGCCTTGGCGATTATTCCGCAACGATAAGTTATCGTTTTAGCGAGGAAAAGCCCGTAGAGGAAAGCGTATTTAGAATAGAAATAATGTAATTCG
>JAFTMQ010000095.1 GCA_017452305.1 Clostridia bacterium
CCGTAACGCCTTGAAAGGTCTTAAACATCAAGTTGAACTTACGAATGGACGTGAAATCGGAATTGCCGCAAACGGGGCAGTTGATTTTATGTTCGGTGATAAACGCTTCCAACGCGTCGTTGTCCATGCTTTCAACCTTGACGTCCATACCCTTTTTCGCTACGTAGTTTTCTACGAGGTTGTCCGCGCGGTGACGAGCTTTACAGCTCTTGCAGTCCATAAGGGGGTCGGAGAAGCCGCCGAGGTGACCCGACGCTTGCCAAGTGCGCGTATTCATCAAAATCGCGCAATCCACGCCCGTGTTGTGGGGATTTTCTTGAATAAATTTCTTCCACCAAGCTTTTTTGACGTTGTTTTTCAGTTCCACGCCCAAAGGACCGTAGTCCCACGTGTTTGCAAGACCGCCGTAGATTTCACTGCCGGGGAAAATAAACCCTCTGTTTTTGCAAAGGGAAACGAGTTTTTCCATGGTTACCGCTCTTTTTTCAGCCATAACGATATCTCCTTAACGTACGTTAAAATTTTTTATCGCGAACATTATACTATATTTTCGCCCTGCAAGTCAATCGTTGCAGGGCGTTTTTTCACAGTTTTCAATTTAGAGTTTGAGTTTTTTAAACAGGAAAGGCACAAGCAAGGTCGCCACCGACACGGTAAGGAAGTATTTTACAAACTTCCAAGGCAACAATTCCAAGAAGTGGAAGGGCAAGAACGAGAACAAACAATACACCGCGCCTACGCAGACAAGCCCGATAAGCGCACGCAAAATTCTACTCTTTGCGCCTTTCGCGTCCTCGAATTTGATAAACTTATTTTCGAGGGGTAAACAAATCGCCGCAGCCACCGTGCAGGCACAAATTTCCACCATGCCTTTGTTATTGTGGAAGATACACATGAACACGATAGAAATGAGGGCAAAAACGCCAAAAATCCACCATTTATACTTATCAAATTTTTTGTAGATAAGCTCCCACAAACACGCAAACGAGGCACCCAGGGTCGCGCCGAGCAGTACGTCGGTGGGGTAATGCACCCCAAAATACATTCTCGACCACATTACGCCGAGGGTGGCAAGCGGGAAGACAACCCAAGCCCACCATTTTTTGTAGCGGAACGCCGCCGTAAAGAACATACCCGCGCTCATTTGCGAGTGTCCGCTAGGGCAGGATTCGAGGGGGGCAAGCTCCGTCGTCGAAAGCAAGGGGCCCGCGTCGATATCCACGCGCGAAACGTTCCCCGTCGTATAGGGGCGAGGGCGCGCAATCACGAGTTTTAAAAAGCTGTTTACCGTCATGGACGAAAAGGCGGTGAGGACAAGTTTTTCACCGAATTGCTTTTCGTAAATCCAATACAGCAAGCAAATAAGCACGACGAGGAAAAGAGTTTCCCCGAAGAGGGAGAATACGAACGCGCAAGCTGTGCCAAAGCCCGTCCGCAGATTTTCAAAGAATTGTAAGATTTGCATTTCCATATCCATATTATACCACATTCCAAAGGAAAGTGCAAAAAAAATCACAAAAAAATCAAAAAAACCGAGCAGAATTATTCCTTTTTTTTGAAATATATGCTATAATGAAATAACTTGTAAGACTCGTACTAGCGTGTGCGCGTTAAGCGCAAGGACGAAATAGCACGTCTATGCGCCATGCAAAAGAGAAGTTTTGGAGGAAACGCTATGCTTTCGGATATCGAAATTGCGGAATCTGCCACCCTAATTGACATTCGCGAAGTGGCAAAAAAGCTCAACTTAACCGAAAACGAATTGGAACTTTACGGAAAATATAAGGCAAAAATTTCTTTGCCGAAAGATGCGGCGCGTAAAGCCAAATTGATTTTGGTGACGGCAATCAACCCCACCTCTTCGGGCGAGGGCAAGACGACGGTTTCTATCGGCTTGGCGGACGGACTTTCCAAAATCGGCAAAAGCGCGTGTCTTGCTTTGCGTGAGCCTTCGCTCGGTCCCGTGTTCGGTATCAAAGGCGGCGCAGCGGGCGGCGGATATGCACAGGTGGTACCCATGGCTGATATTAAACTGCATTTCACGGGCGATTTGCACGCGATTACGGCGGCGAATAACCTGCTTTGCGCGTTGATGGACAACCATATTTTCCGCGGCAACGAATTAAAAATCGACGTAAACAACATTTATTTCCACCGTTGTATGGACATGAACGAGCGGCAGCTTATCAATATCACCATCGGCGGCAAGGGCAGAGGCGTGGAGCGCGAGGACCACTTCGACATCACGGCGGCAAGCGAGATTATGGCGGTTTTGTGTCTTGCGACGGACATCGATGATTTGAAACGCCGTTTGGGCAATATTATCGTCGGCTTGAACACGGACGGCGACTACGTCCGCGCGAAGGACATTCCCGGCGCGGTTGGCTCTATGGCGGTGCTTTTAAAGGACGCAATGAAGCCCAACCTCGTACAAACCTTGGAACACACGCCCGCGATTATTCACGGCGGTCCGTTTGCGAATATAGCGCACGGCTGCAACAGCGTACAAGCGACCTACGCGGCGATGAGCCTTGCCGATTATGCGGTTACGGAAGCAGGCTTCGGTGCGGACCTCGGCGCAGAAAAATTCTTGGATACCAAGTGCCGTGCGGCGGGTATCGAGCCCGACTGCGTGGTCATCGTAGCGACGGTGAAGGCGCTTAAATTGCACGGCGGCGCGGACAAAGCTACCTTGTCGGAAGAGAATTTGGACGCGCTTGCAAAGGGTATGCCCAACCTCTTGAAGCATATTGAAAATATCAAAAACGTATATAAAAAGCCCGTTGTCGTGGCGATGAATAGATTTTTCACCGATACGCAGGCGGAAACGGACTTGGTCATCGAAACCGTCCGCAAGGCAGGCTCGGTGGCGGTATTCATCGACGTATTCTTGAAAGGCGGCGAGGGCGGCAAGGAGCTTGCGGAAGAGGTAGTTAAGGCTTGCGAAATCCCCTCTAAACTCTGCCACCCCTACGAGCTTGACGAGGGCGTTTGCGAGAAGATTGAAAACGTAGCCAAGAAAATTTACGGCGCGGACGGCGTGGATTTCTCGGAAGAAGCGCTTGCAAAAATTAAGACGATTGAGGAAAAAGGGTGTGGCAATCTGCCCGTTATCGTGGCAAAAACGCAGTATTCCCTTTCCGACAATGCAGAGCTGTTAGGCAGACCCGAGGGCTTCCGCATTACGGTGCGCGACGTCGTATTAAAGGGCGGTGCAGGCTTTATCGTAGCGATTGCGGGCAAAATTATGTTGATGCCTGGGCTTGGCGCGCATCCCGCCGCGGAAAAGATTGACCTTTTAAGCGACGGAACGATTGTCGGATTGTCGTAAAACGACGGATATACTTCGCATTTCATCGTTGTTGTTCCGTGCGGTTTGGTCACGTACGTCTATGTACTTCTCGCGCAAAGTGCGGTTTACTTAGCGCTCGGTCAGCGCAAACGCTAAACATATGCGTTTGCTCATCTCGCCCCTACAAGGCATTGTTAATGCCTTGCTTAACGGGCA
>JAFTMQ010000096.1 GCA_017452305.1 Clostridia bacterium
ATGAAGTCCATTCTCTACGTGGACGGCGATACGAGCAAGCCCCGCACCCTCGGCGATTTCACGGGCGGCGGCGCGCAGGATATCATCAACGGCATCAAGCTTGCAGACGTATTGAATATCACCGACGATTCGCACCCTGCGCTTATCTTCCTTGCTTACGGCAGCAACGAGATCACGGGCACTCCCCGCACCCTCGGCGAAATCCGTACCATGGGCGACGACCTCATCAACGATATTCCCCTTTCCTATATCATCACGCCCGATATGAACAGCACCATCGTTTGCTATCTTCTTTATGGTAAGGAAGGTATCCACTACACGGTGAAAACCAAAGTGGAAAACAGCGCGACGGTTAAATATGCGGAAATGGTGCAACGCCATATTATCATTGAAGGCGGCAAGCCCTACAACGCATACGGCGAAGCGATTAGCAGCTCGGTCGGCACGTTAAACGGTACGTCCACCTATACCGAGCTTAACGGCGAAGGCGACGAAGATAACGTTACGTACAATCTTACGGCAGGCACGCGCGCGGACGGCACGGCGGTTTACTATCTTTCCAAAGACGGCGAGACGGTATACTTTACGGAATGTACCTTGAAGGAATTTGCAACCGACAGCAATTCGCTCACCAAGCTCACCGCTCGTTTGACGGCAGGCGATATCCTCGGCGACGAAATCGACACCAACCCCATGCTCAAACACCTTAAGGACACCCCCATCAACGAGCTTGGCGCGGCGGTGGAAACCTTGACCTTCGAGCAGGTTTTCTACGATCAAATTTACAGAAAGAACGCAAGCGGTCAGTTCGTAGATGAAAACGACAACGTTGTTTCCGAAGACAACCGTGTTCTTGGCGATATTTGGCATTATATGTTGACGGGCGAAGACGAACATGGCAACAAATACAACGCCGCTAATGAATATTCTATCGTCAACGATATGGATAAATTGATAGAGAACATGAAGCGCGAGGTGCACGACGCTACGCTCGACCGCTTGGCGCACGACAAGATTTTGCAAATCAGTGACTCCATTTTGAACGATACAATTATTACGGAAATCCGCGCAGGCGGCATAACGTTCACCGTTGACGTTCCCAGCTCCGCAAATATTCCCACAAACGCGCGCATCGGTTCTTTGACCACCGAACAAATTCTCGTTTACGTGGAAGCGCTGCTTGCAACCATCGACACAATCAACTCTTTTAGTTAATTCAAATCAGCTAATAAACAGCTACCCCGCGCCCTTGATATGCACGGGGTAGTTTTTACGTCCTGCCGACTATCTATCCTTTGTATTCGCACACGCGTATATATAATGAAAATAAGAAAAAAGACAAAATCCGTAGGAATTCTATAAAAAACGTACAAAAAACGATTGACTAATCCTCGCAAATAGGCTATAATAACTCTACACGGCTGTATGAATACGGCTGTTTTACCTTGCACGTCAGGGCAGGACGTGCCGAATAAGACCAGGAGGTGAAAAATATGGCTAAATACGAAATGCTTTATTTGCTCAACAACGACTTGACCGACGAAGCAAAAGACGCTAAGGTTGCCAAATTCGAAAACGTAGTTACTTCGATGGGCGGCAGTGTTGCTTCTTCGGAAAAATGGGGTACGAAGAAAACGGCTTACCCTATCAAGTTTAAGAACGAGTCTTACTACGTTCTTATGACGTTCGAAGCAGACGGCAAAGTTGTAGAAGAGCTTAAGCGTATCGCGCTTATCGATGCCGACGTTGTTAGACGTTTAATCACGAAGCTCAACTAATTAAGAGGAAAATGTATGAACAAAGTATTTTTAATCGGAAACTTAACGCGTGATCCCGAACTTCGCGAAACCGCTTCGGGCGTGCCTATGTGCCGCTTCGCAATCGCGGTTACCCGCCCCTATTCGTCGCAAGACGGCGAACGTCAAACGGACTTCTTTGAATGTACTGCTTGGCGCGGCTTGGGCGAAACCATCGCGCGTTTCACCAAAAAAGGCAATAAGGTTGCCGTTGTGGGGCATATTCAAATCCGCAACTATGAAGACAACCAAGGCGCAAGACGTACTGCTGTGGACGTAATCGTGCAGGACTGCGAATTCCTCACGCCGAAGGACAGCAACGGTTTTGACGACGTTGCCGACGAGCCTCGTTCGTCCGCTCCCAAAAAGAGAGCAACCCTTCAAGCAATGGACGACGACAGCGACATTCCTTTCTAATTAAGAAAGGACCAAATAATTAAAGGAGTAAAAATCATGGAAGAAAAAGCACCTGTTAAAAAGGTATTCAAAAAAGCGCCCCGTAGAAAGGTTTGCGCATTCTGCCAAGAAAAGCTCGACGTTATCGATTACAAGGACGTAAACCGTCTTAAGAAATTCATTACGGAAGGCGGCAAAATCATTCCCCGCAGAATGAGCGGCACCTGCGCTGCGCACCAAAGAAAGGTTGCATCTGCTATTAAGCGTGCAAGAATTACGGCTCTTCTCCCCTTCAAAGGTGAGTAATCAGCCCACAATAAAAAGACAAACCACCGAAAGTGATTTCGGTGGTTTTTTTATACCTTGACAAGCTTTACCAACTTCTTTTTCATTTTCTTCGCATACGAATACGCCTTATATGCGCCGCTGTTTTCCCTCTTTTCTACATAAAAAATAATCAAATCACTTTTGTCTATCATCGCACAGTTCCGAAAGTAAATACTTTTGTACCACCCCGCGAACGCAGGCGTTAGATAGATAATTTTCTCATAATCCTCACGGCTAAAATACCTCGATTTCTTTCGCAAATACCGCTCTTGCGCCACGCAATAAACGCGTTGAATTTGTTTTTCGGGCAAGTCTTCTTTTATTTTTGTTACAATTTCATAGCAAAGCGCATCAAAAGCCCCATATCCCCCAAAATAAAAAACACGACAACCCAAATCCACCGCTTTCATAATTTCGGCAGTCGTTGTCGCGTATAATTCTTCCGTGATTGCAATTTCACGGTGTCCAAAAAATGAACAAATTTTATTCTTTTCCATATTCGTACACCCCTCAAAACTAAAACTCGATTTTATTTTATCAAGTCTTATAATACTTGTCAAGTCTTTTTTGACTTATCTTTGCTATACTATAAATATGAAATTCAGCGAAAGATTAAAAGAGCTACGAACAGAACGCGGATTATCTCAAATGGAATTAGCAAAGCAGACGGGGTTAAGTCAATCGGCAATCGCTAAATGGAAAAAAGACAAAACCGACCCTACGTCGGCAAACCTAATCGTCTTATCTCAATTTTTTAATGAAAGCGTAGATTATTTGTTAGGGTTAACCGATTAAACGCGCACCTGCCCCTTCCTTTTATTAAAAAGACAAACCACCGAAAGTGATTTCGGTGGTTTTTTACATCAAAAATCCCTATTTTTTACGTTTTGCAACCGTTAGTTGCCAAATTGCAAGGTAAAATCGGTTGAACTATCCCCATAACTTATTATATAATAAACATACTAAAAATTTTGGGAGCGATATAGATGCAGAAGTCCGTTAAATCCTATATTTATAAGGGCAATATTTTCAACTTTATTATTTTAACGTTTACGTCATTATTTCAAACGGCGGCAATGATTATACTCTCGCTAATGTTAGAAAAAATAATGGCGATTGCAACCTCTAAAAATTTGCAAGCTTTATATCAGCAAGGTATCGTATTTTTAATATTGCTGGCGTCGAGCGTTTTAATGTACGTGCTTGTCGTATGCTTAAAACCCAAATACCAAAAAAAGGCTATCACACAATATAAAAATAACATTTACGGTCATATATTAGAGAAAAGCATTGCCAATTTTAACAAGCATAACACCTCTACGTATATCTCCGCATTAACCAACGACGTGAATAAAATTGAAACGGATTATTTATTTTCCGCCTTTGATTTAATAACCCATATCACGTTATTTTTATCTACTATCGTGGTAATGCTTATTTACAGTCCGTTATTGACCTTAGCAGGCGTTGTTTTATCCCTACTGCCTTTCATCGGCGCTCTTATCGTCGGCGGCAAGCTTGCTTTTCACGAAAAAGAAATCAGCAATCAGAATGCAAGCTTTATGCATTTTATCAAAGATAATTTGATAGGCTTTTCCACCATTAAAGTCTTTAAATCAGAACAAAAAATCAAAGAATTGTTTGTTAAAAATAACAACGTATTAGAAGATAAAAAAGCACGTAAAACCAAAACGTTGGCGTTAATGGAAATGGTACAAACGGTGTTGAGTATCGTATCCCAATTCGGCGTGTTCTTTATTGGTGCTTATATTTGTATCAAAACAGGCGATATCACGCCGTCCGTAATCCTGCTATTCGTTCAACTAATGAATTATATCATCAATCCGCTTATGCAAATCCCGTCTTTGTTATCAAAAAGGCTCGCTTGCAAACCTCTTTTTATAAAGATTAGCGAAATGATACAAACAGAAAGCGCGAATAATCAAGGCGCAGGCATTGAAAGCATTGATGAAATAAGCCTTTCCAACCTCACGTTTATGTACGACGATAAAGTTGTATTAAACGATATCACCCATAAATTTGAAAGAAATAAATCTTATGCGATTGTAGGCACGAGCGGTTCTGGCAAGACGACGCTGCTCAATGTATTGTTAGGAAAATATAACAATTATACGGGCAATATACACTATAACTCTACGGAATTAAGAGAACTATCCATAGATTCTTTATTTGAAATATCCTCGTTTGTCGAGCAAAACGTCTTTGTCTTTGACGATTCCATTATCAATAACATTACAATGTATTCCAACGTTGACGACGAATTATTGCATGAAGCTATCGACAAATCAGGCTTAGCCTCTTTTATTCAAGAAAAAGGCTCAGAGTATCGTTGTGGAGAAAATGGCTGTAATTTAAGTGGCGGTGAAAAACAAAGAATAAGTATTGCACGGGCTTTGGTGAAAAAATCCCAGCTTTTATTGCTCGATGAAGCCACGAGCGCTTTGGATAATGAAACGTCCACGTCCGTCACAAACAACGTATTAGCCATCGACAACACAACAAAAATCATGATTACGCATCGACTTGACGAGGAAATATTGACGAAATTTGACGAAATCCTTGTGATGAAAAACGGAAATATCGTCGAATACGGAACCTACAAAGCCTTAATCGAAAATAACGCAACCTTTAAATCGTTGGTTCAGCTCAATTAAACGTGCGTTTAAATAAACAAACCGCCGAACCCCATTTCGGCGGTTTTTTACATCAAAAATCCCTATTTTTTACGTTTTGCAACCGATAGTTGCCAAATTGCAAGGTAAAATCGGTTGAACTATCCCCCGATTTATTGTATAATAAGCATACAAAAAATGCTAACACGCAAGGAGTTATATTATGACCAACGGCGAATTGCTTGGCAACAAGCTTTACGAACTTCGCAAAAAGCACCACTTATCCCAAGAGGAATTGGCGGAAAAGCTGGGCGTTTCCCGTCAAGCCATTTCCAAATGGGAATGCGGCGACGCTCTGCCCGACACCGACAACTTGATTTCCATTTCTAAACTATACGGCGTTTCCTTGGACGAGCTTGTAGGGAATACCCCCAACCAACCCCGTGAGGACGAGCCCAAGCAAGAAAACGCGGAGCAGGCAAGCGACGAGGACAACGCGCAAAGCACGCGCAAAAAAGGTATTCATATCGACGAAGACGGTGTACACATCGACGTTGAAGGCAAAATCCACTTCGACGACGACGGCGTGCATATCGGCGGGGAAAACGGCATTCATATCGACGATGACGGCGTACACGTCGGCGGGGAAAATGGTATCCATATCGACGATGACGGCGTACACGTCGGCGGCGAGGACAGCATACACGTCGGCGAAAAAGACGTCAGCTTCTACGTGGACGTTGAAGTCCCTTCTAAAAAAGGAATTGCCTTGCGTTTACTCACCTATTTGCCCTATCCTATCGTGATTACGATTGCTTATTTGCTTTGGGGCTTTTTAGGGGACGGTTGGGCGCTTGGATGGACGCTGTTCGTCACTATTCCTATTTACTATACGTTAATCGAATGCATTAAAACGAAAAAAGCAAGCCACTTTGCCTATCCCGTATTGGTTGCTTTCATTTATCTCTTTGTCGGTATGAAATGGGGCTATTGGCATCCGAATTGGGTTCTTTTCCTTACCATTCCCATCTATTACGCCATTACGACTGCCATTGAAAAAAGCTAATTCAACGCATACCTGCCCCCTTTATTTATAAAAATACCCACCGAGGCTCGCTCGCCTCGGTGGGTTTATTATTTCACTATAATGCCCTCATCCTCGCTTCGCTCTTGCGGAATGTCATTCCGCAATATGTCTTGCCACGTAAACGCCGCTTGCGGAAGCGTGGGAAAGAGAGTGGGTAATCCCACTACCGTCGCCGATGACGTACAAGCCCTCGTAACGGCTTTGCAAATGCTTGTCCACTTCCACTTCCATATTGTAGAACTTAACTTCCACACCGTACAAAAGGGTATCGTCGTTCGCCGTACCGGGTGCAATTTTATCGAGCGCGTAAATCATTTCGATAATGCCGTCCAAAATACGTTTAGGCAAAACCAAGCTCAAATCGCCGGGCGTTGCGCTCATCGTCGGCACGGTGAAGCTCTCTTCAATTCTCGTCGGCGTACTTCTGCGCCCGTTGATTAAGTCGCCAAAGCGCTGTACGATCACGCCGCCGCCAAGCATATTGCTCAATCTTGCAATCGATTCGCCATAGCCGTTGGAATCGCGGAAAGGCTCGGAAAAATGTTTCGCAACAAGCAAAGCAAAGTTGGTGTTTTGCGTTTGCTTTGCAGGGTCTTCATAGCTGTGTCCGTTTACGGTTACGATACCGTTCGTATTCTCGCTTACCACCGCGCCCTTGGGATTCATACAGAAGGTACGCACCTTGTCGCCGTATTTTTGCGTGCGATAAACGATTTTACTCTCGTACAATTCATCCGTCAAATGCGAGAAAATTTCCGCAGGCAATTCCACGCGCACACCGATATCTACGCGGTTGGATTTGGTGGGAATTTGCAATTCGTTGCATACCTGCTCCATCCATTTGCTTCCGCTGCGCCCTACGGACACCACGCACTTATTACACGTGTACTCCGCTTTTTTGCATACGATACGGAAACCCTCATCCGTCTTTTCAATCTTCTCTACGGGCGTATTGAAGAAAAATTCCACCTTGTCTTTCAAATATGCATACAAATTTTCAAGCACGACGTAATTGATATCCGTACCCAAATGGCGCACCGACGCGTCCAAGAGGTGCAAGCCGTGCTGCATACATTGCTTTTTGAATTTCGAGCCCGCCGTCGAATACAGCTTGGTGCCCTCGCCGCCGTAGCGCATATTGATTTCATCTACGTACTGCATCAGCTCCGTCGCCTTGCGCTTGCCAATATACTCGTACAACGTACCGCCGAAATCGTTGGTGATATTATACTTCCCGTCCGAAAACGCACCCGCGCCGCCAAAGCCGCTCATAATCGAACAGCTCTTGCACTGAATACAGCTTTTCACCTTTTCCCCGTCAATGGGACAACGACGCTTTTTTAAAGGGTGTCCTGCCTCAAACACACCGATTTTCAATGCGGGGTTGAGTTTTACAAGCTCATACGCGGAAAAAATCCCGCCGGGACCTGCGCCAATAATAATTACGTCATAATTGTTCATGCTACTTTCCTCCTATTCGTGCGCCGATATACAAAATTACATAAAAAAAGTCGGCTCCGTCCTAAAAAGAACAAGGTAGTCAACTCGTCGGCGGTTGGTAGAAACGTCCGCCCGATATGCGAACTTATACCTAATCTTCATCACACACTACGTCATTATAGCACATATTCCGTTAAAAATCAATACAAAACGCAAAAAAACACACAAAAATACAAAAATTTTTCGCAAACCTATTGCAATTTGCCTCGCTTTCGTGTATAATCTAAAATCCAAATCATCTTTCCGTGTTTCTGTATCAAATACGGAGCGCGCCAAAACGCGCTACCTCGCGCCAGCCAAAATCGGCGCATAAAGGAGGCATTATGAAAAGAAAATTTAGATTATCCACGGCGCTTGACATAGACGACGTATTGATGGAATGCACCGCCTACGCCGTCAAACTCGCCAACGAAAAATATAAATTTGATCCCCCGCTCTCTATCCACGAAATCAAACAATGGGGTAAGCAGGGCACGCGCTCGGACGTCATTCACGAATTTTTTAAAGACCCCGACTTCTACCGCACCCAACCCGTTATGCAAGGCGCAAAAGAGTTCGTCAAGAAGCTTTCGACGATGACCGAGGTATTCGTTTCCACCGCCATTCCGCCCGAATTTATGGGCATTCGCGCGCAACGCATTATGGAAGAATTCCCCGAAATCCCCGCCGATCATATTTACATGGGCGCGCGCAAGGATAAAATTAGCGTGGATATCCTTTTCGACGACGGTATGCATAACGTTATGCGCTCTAACGCGCAGTACCCTATTTTGCGCCGTTCCCCTTGGAATCAAGCGGCTACGGGCGTGCTCGCCGTCAATACCTACGACGAATTTTTGAAGATGGTCGAGGTGATTGCGGACAGCTATTCCGTCAAGCATGACGAAGAAAACTTGTTTAAAGAACCGAGCATCGTCGTCCTCGTCGGCCCGTCGGGCAGCGGTAAATCCAAAATCGCGTCCCGCGTTTTGCAAAAAACGGACAAATTTGAAAAGTTGATTAGCTACACCACCAACGACCCTACGGCAGTAGAGCAAAACGATTGGTATAACTACGTTTCCATCGAAAAATTCTTGGAGATGTGCGACAGCGGCGAAATGTTCCAATCGACAATGTACGCGGGGCACGGGTACGGCTCCTGCAAGTCGGACATCGACGCTATTCTCAACAAGGGTAAACACGTAATGACAACCATGGATATTTGCGGCGCAATGTCCTTAAAGACGAATTTTAAGAACGTTACCACCATTTATATCCACCGCGACAAGAAAAAACTTATCGATTCCATCTTGCGCAAGCAGTCCTCAAACGAAGACAAAGTGAACCGCATTATCGCCATCGAATCGGAAGACCAAACGGCAAAAATTTGCGATTACGTCATCGACTTCAACACCTACGACGACGCCGTTGCACAGCTTTGCGAAATTTTGAAAATTCAATAAAAATTACGCCGCCCTTGCCTTACAAGGGCGGCTTTTTTTCGCTTTTATCGAGGAAAAACATAGGGGCAGGTATGCATTCATCGAATACCTG
>JAFTMQ010000014.1 GCA_017452305.1 Clostridia bacterium
AACGAGCTGGGAAACGATAACGCGTTCCGCACCGTTGATAATAAACGCGCCGTTTTCCGTCATAAGGGGCAGATCGCCCATGAACACTTCCTGATCGAGAACTTCGTTCTTGACCTTGTTCACAAGACGGACTTTTACGCGGAGGGGCAATGCGTACGTAGCGTCGCGCGTACGACATTCTTTCTCGTCATACTTGGGTTTGTCGCCAAATCTGTGCTCCATGAAATAGAGCTCAAAATGGTCGGAGTAGTCCGTGATCGGGGAGAAGTCCTCGAACACTTCGCCAATGCCTTCTTCGATGAAGGTATTGTAGCTGTCTTTCTGGATTTCAACGAGATCGGGAATGTCGATAACTTCGTTGATCGAGCAGAATTTTCTTCTTTCGGTCTTTCCATACTTTGAGATAGGTAAATCCATCGTTTAAAAATGCTCCTTACATATTTTTCAGCGATCTACCGAGTATATCTTTTCATCGATAAAAATCGAATTTTTCTAATTTTAGGTTTTTATGCTTTACTTTTCCGCCCGTTTGCGATATAATATATTATATAGAAAGCAAAAACGGTTTTTTTCGGGGTTTTTTCACAAAATTTCCCATTCTTTTTTACGGGTTTTCTCCGCGCCAAGCGGCATTACGCCAGCATAAAGCATAATGATACATTATCTAATTATATCCCTTTGAAAAAAACTTGTCAAGCATTTTTGAAAACGAATTTGCAATTTTTTTATAAAAATTATTCTTAGGCAGGACAACTTATGCGTATCGACAAATTTTTAAAGGTATCCCGCATCTTAAAACGCCGCACGGTGGCGCAAGAGGCTTGCGGCGAAAATAAAGTCCTTATCAACGGCAAAACCGCCAAGCCCTCCACCGCCGTCAAGATCGGCGACGAAGTGGAAGTTTTATACGCTTCGGGCAGTTTAAAATTCCGCGTTTTAAACGTCAAAGAAACGGTGAAAAAAGACGAGGCGGCAAGCCTGTACGAGGTGATTGTATGACGTATTCCGTTTGCGCTATTGTTTGCGCCGCAGGCAAGGGCGAACGCGCAGGTTTTGACAAGAACAAACTGCTCGTTCCCTTTGAAAATTCCACGGCGCTTGAAAAGACCCTTTCCGCGTTCGATTTTCCTTTGATCGACGAAATTTTCATCACCGCTTCCGCGCGCGATTTCGACGAGATCACCGCCCTTTGCGCCCGCTTTGAAAAGGCAAGCGTCGTGCTTGGCGGAAACACCAGAAGCGAATCGGTGTATAACGCTTTAAAACAAGCGAAATCGGATATCGTGCTCATTCACGACGGCGCGCGCCCGTTCGTTACGCGAGAACTTATCGAAAACTGTATCCAAAGCGTAAAAACGCAGGGCAGCGGCGTATGTAGCGTGCCTTGCACGGACACGGTCGCCGTAACGGAAAACGGAAAAATCAAAACCGTACCCGATCGCAACACCCTTTGTCAAATCCAAACCCCGCAAGGTTTTTTCCGTGAAAATATCCTTTTTGCTTACGAGCGGGCTTTTGATAGCGGCGAAACTTGCTTCACGGACGATTCTTCCCTCTTTGCCCGCTATTGCGGCGCGCCTACGCTTTGCAAAGGCTCGCCTGATAATATCAAATTAACCCACCCGCAAGACTTCACGAAAAACGCCGTCCGTTGCGGGTTTGGCGTAGACACGCACGCTTTTGGAAAAGCACAGGATTATATCGTGCTTGCAGGCATCAAAGTCCCCGCAAAAAGCGGACTCATCGCCCACAGCGACGGCGACGTACTTTGCCACGCGCTCATGGACGCGCTTCTTTCCGCGGCAGGGCTTCGGGATATCGGATATTACTTCCCCGACACGGACGAACAATGGCGGGGCGCGAACTCTATGGATATGCTTGCACGCGTACACGGTATGCTCCAAGCGCAAAATTACGCCGTGCAAAACGTATCGATTGCCATTCAAGCGGAACACCCTAAACTTGCTAACTATATCGACCAAATGAAAAACGCGCTTGCAAACGCTTTACGCCTCGACCCCACCGCCGTCGGTATTTCGGCAGGCACGAACGAGGGGCTTGGTTACGTTGGCGAAGGCAAAGGCATCACCGTAAACGCGTACGTATTATTAAAGTGAATTGAATGCTACGCATTCGTGAATTTTCGCTTCGCTCAGTGAATTGGCAACTTCGTTCCCGTGAATTGCAAGGCTCTGCCTTGCGTGAGGAATGATTCCACAACGTACGCCCTAGGCGGACAATTCACGTTTTAAAAAACAATTCACGTCCGTTAGGACAATTCACTCTTTAAAGGAGACTATATGCCCACAAAACCCAAAGCACCCACCAGCCAATTCGTCTGTTCCAACTGCGGCTACACCGCCCCGAAATGGTTGGGTAAATGCCCCGATTGCGGCAATTTCAATACCATGCAAGAAGAACTCGTGCGTGTGGAAACGCCCACGCCTATGGCGCGGGCAGGCGTTTCGCAAATCAAAACCAAAGCCTTGCCCCTTTCCAAGATCGGTTTTGAAAAATTCGATCGCGTAAAAAGCGGCATTTCCGAATTTGACACGGTGCTTGGCGGCGGGATTGTCCGCGGCTCGCTCGTCCTGCTC
>JAFTMQ010000097.1 GCA_017452305.1 Clostridia bacterium
CCCCGCCTTTTCCTTGAAATCGGCAGTCAACTTCGTTTCAAACACGCCGTCCTTATCTTCCTCTCTTCCGTCTTCGTAGAGGGTGTATTCCCCTTTGCCAATATACGACCAAACTTCCAAGCGGGCAGGGTTTGCACAGCCGTTCCCTTTATCCAAGCTAATCGGCAAAATCCCGCCCTTTTTGATAAATACGGGGATACTTTCTAAATCGCGGTAAAGGGTGAATTCCCTGCCGCCCTTTTCGGCGGTATATTCGTCGCCCGTGAAAATATCCGTCCAAACGCCCTGCGGAAGCCATGCCTTTACGCGCGCGTACCCGTCTTCTTCCGCTTGCGTAACTACGGGCGCAACAAGCAGACTTTCGCCGAATAAATACTGCGTTTTATACTCGTAGGCTTGCGGACAATCCCACGCGTAATAGAGAGGCTCGACAAGCGGCTTGCCCTCGTTTGCCGTGCGGTATGCCGCCGTATATAAATAGGGCGCAAGCGCGTGACGGAAGCGCAAAAAATCCTGCGCGATATATCCTGCACCGCCGTAAAACCAAGGCTCTTTGGTCATCGTTTGGTCGCAAGCGCAATGCAAGCGGTTGATGGGGCTAAACACACCGTATTGAATATGCCGCAAATACAGCTCGTCGTTTTTATCGCCAAAATTATGTCCGCCGATATCGTGGCTCCACCAAGTATAGCCGACGTTGCTTGCCGTTGCCGTAAAGTAGGGCAAAAAGGCAAGCGTTTCCCACGAAATTTCCGTGTCGCCCGAAAAGCCGAGCGGATACCGATGAGAGCCTATCCCTGCGTACCTCGACAAAATCAAGGGCGTTTTTCTGCCTGCCGCATTGTCCAAATAATGATAGTGATTTAATGCCCAAAGCGGATCGTAATCCGCGCTTTGCGTGCCGTCCGTATCGGCATTTTTTTCGTTATATTCGGTGTTTTTCGTTCTATCCCCCCACGGGATATTTTTTTGTTGCCAATCTATCCACCAAAAGTCCACGCCTTGCTTTTGAAGCGGGCGGTGCAACAGCTCGAAATACGCGTTGATAAAGCGGCTGTCCGTAAAGGAAAAGGGGATAGTTTCTTCACTCGACGCGTCCCTGCCCATGGCATTTGCAAATTTTTGATAGCTATCTTCCCAAAACCGAACCCCATCCGACGGGTGTAAATTCAAGGTGATTTTCAAGCCCTTGTCCTTGATTTTTTGCAAGAATTTTTTAGGTTTAGGGAAAAGTTCTTTATTCCAACTATACCCCGTCCAACCCACGTTGACTTGGGGCGTACCGATATACTTTTCCGCATATTTCCCTTGCGATAAAAGCCACGCTTTCATTTGCGTTTCGTCGGACAAATGCCAATCCATATCCACCGTCGCCACGGACAAAGGCACGCCGCGCTCCTCAAATTTTTCAAGCACGCGCAGGTATTCCTCGTCCGTATAGACGTGGTATCTGCTCCACCAATTCCCAAGCGCAAAACGAGGCACAAGGGGCGGTTTGCCCGTCAATGCGTACAAGGCTCGCACCGCACCGCGGTAATCCTTACCGAATGCAAAAATATACTCGTCCGTGCCGTCCGCGCGTTCGTTTTTCACCTCGCCGTCCTTACCCAAGCAAAGGCTATCGTCCGCAAGCACCGCCACGCCCGTTTTCGAGCATACGCCCGTGCCCAGCTTGATTTTATACGGCTTTTCCCCCTCTATCCAACGCCGACAAAACATATCGCCGTTGCAAGCGTCCAGGGTGCGATAGGAGCCAAGCAAATTCCCAAAATTATCCGCAAAAATCCGCTTTTTATCAAGTTCAACGCATACATGCCCCCTATCTTTCGCCAAAATTAGCTTACATTGCGGGGTGGAAATCACGGCGCGCCCGTCCGTATGTTCCACACGGAATTTTTGTTTGGGCATATTCCGAAACCACACCGCTTGCGTGGCGCAATCCCGAAAACGCCCGTTTTCACTCCGTTCTAAACGAAAAAGCTGCGGCCCTAAAACGGTCACGCGATAATTTTCCCAAAGCACGATATTTTCTGCGCACGACTTAGGCGCGGTTTTTGCAATCAATTTTCTATTTAACATACGCTATTATTCTCCGATAAAAGTAAATCTTTTATACCTCTTTCCGTCCTTTTCCACTTCCTCGTCCCACATAGACGCGGGGCGCACCCAAAGTCCGCCCTCGCCGTACAAGGCGCGATATACCACCATTTCTTCCAAGCTTTCCGAGTGCTTTGCAAGCCCTATCACCTCGTATTCCTTGCCTTTAAAGTGCCGATATTTTCCCAAGCGAATTTGCATATTGCCACCTCCGTACTTTACTCCGTAATTTAAGTATATACAATACTTAAAAAAATGTCAAAATATTTTATAAATTTATCAAAAAAATAATAGCTTTTTTTTAAAAAAAGTATTATAATAGTTCCCGTTTGAGAATAATCAAAGGAAACTACGCTATGCACGTAAAACGCACGCCGCGCCACCACGCGCATCACGCAAAATTGCATATCCGCGAAATTTTACGCGAGTACGTCCTGCCTTTTATCAAAAAGAACGCCGTGCTTCTTATCGCTATTTTCGCCGCGGCGGTTACGGCGTTTATCGTGCCGCCCGATAGTCAATATCTCGATTATTTCGATTGGAAGACGCTCACCTGCCTTTTCTGCGTGCTCGCCGTCGTTTGCGCCTTGAAAAACATTCGCTTTTTCTTCTTTTTAGCGCAAAAAATCGTCAAGATTTTCAAGAACACGCGCGCCTCTATCCTCGCGCTTGCGTATATCACCTTTATCGGCTCGATGTTGATTGCCAACGACATGGCGCTTTTGACCTTTCTGCCGCTTGGATATTTCGTTTTATCCTCGACGGGCAAGAAAAAATACATGGCGTTCACCTTTATTATGCAGAACATCGCCGCCAACCTCGGCGGTATGCTCACGCCGTTCGGCAATCCGCAAAACCTGTATTTATATACGAAATTCAATATCCCGACGGGCGAATTTATGCTGACGATGCTTCCGCCGTTCGCCATTTCCGTCGCGCTTATCACCCTTTGCTGTTTTATTTTCGTCAAGAAAGAAAGCTTGGAAATCTCGGAAGAAAAAATCGTCTTGCCCGCATGGCGCACCATCGTTTACGGCGTACTTTTCGCGCTGTCTATCGTCATTGTCTTCCGCGTCATTCCCTTTTGGATTGGGCTCATTGTCATTCCCATCGCCCTGCTTTTCCTCGATAGAAAAGCGCTTGCAAAGGTCGATTACGGACTTCTTCTCACCTTTGTGGCGTTCTTCATTTTCTCGGGGAATATGTCCCGCATAGAAATCGTCGAAAAGGCGTTCGGCTACTTAATGGACAAAAACGCACTGCTCGTTTCCACGCTGTCCTGCCAAGTGATTAGCAACGTGCCCTCGGCAATCCTGCTTTCGCAATTCACCACGAATTGGAAGCCCCTGCTTCTCGGCGTAAATATCGGCGGCGTAGGCACGCTCATTTCCTCGCTCGCAAGCCTTATCACCTTCCGCGAATATCTTTCGCACGAAAAGGGCGGCGCGAAGAAATACCTCTTATTATTCTCGGCGTTTAACTTCGCTTTCCTCTTGCTTTTGCTTGGCGCGTGCCTACTTCTTCTGATATTTATATAAAAACGGAATGGCTCCGCGCGACACAAACCCTACAAAAACACAAAACCGCTCTGCTATTTTGGCAGAGCGGTTTATTTTATGCCACCGCCTTGACAAACGGGCGGCAAAGGCTTATAATAAATTTACTATGAACGAATTTACCGTAAAACCCGTTGCGTATATCCGCAGCGACTTCAAAGAAAAATTCGGCATTCCCCGCCAAAGCGGCAGAGCCCCGTCGCTCACCGCCGAAATCGTCTTCACCGACGAATACCGCCACCCCGACGCCCTGCGCGGCATTGAGGATTTTTCCCATTTGTGGCTAATTTTCGATTTTTCCAAGGCGCACCGCGAGGAATTTTCCCCCACCGTCCGTCCGCCCCGACTTGGCGGCAACACGCGCGTGGGCGTTTTCGCGAGTCGTTCCCCCTTCCGTCCCAACCCCATCGGGCTTTCGTGCGTCAAGCTGTTGCGCGTAGAGGAACGAAAAAGCGAGGGGCTTGTGCTCATCGTTTCGGGCGCAGATTTACTCGACGGAACGCCCGTGCTGGACATTAAGCCCTATCTGCCCTTTGCCGATTGCATTATAAACGCCAAAGGCGGTTATGCGAGCGAGCACGAGCACGATAAGCTGC
>JAFTMQ010000098.1 GCA_017452305.1 Clostridia bacterium
CGAGATTGACGGCTTCCCCGAGCTTTCCCGCAAAGTGACGGCGCGCGAATATAACGCCGTGGTGCAAACCGCCCTTGACTTGGGCATCGAGCGTCTATTTTTGCAAGAGCGCGAATCGGGTAGTACGGAATATATCCCCTCTTGGGATTTTTAATCGATTGTCAATCAAAAGTCTAATCGAATAGCTCTGCTTTCCATTTGACGATTTTTCCCGTCAATTTTGCCACCCTTGACGGCGGCGCGTAGGCAAGCTCCGCTTCGCATTTGCGAATTTTATTTAGCATTTTTTTACGGTCCTTCATCACCGTTATTGTGCGCGCTTTGGAGCGCGATTATCCTATTTTATCCAAATTTTCGCGAGGTCGTGTATGTTGATTTCCGCAGACAATTTAAATTTTGGTTTTAACGGCGGTTCTCTGCTCGAAAATATCTGCTTTTCCTTAAACGAGGGGGGCAGGGTTGGACTTATCGGCGGAAACGGCGAAGGCAAGACCACCCTCATTCGCCTTATTTTAGGGGAATTAGAGCCCGAAAGCGGCGTACTTTTCCGCAAAAACGGTATGCGGCTTGGCTATCTTGCGCAAAGCGGCGGATACGATTCGTCCAACACCGTTTACGAGGAAATGAAAGAGATTTTCCGCGAGGATATTTCCGCCATCAACGCCTTGCGCGAGGTGGAAGAAAAAATTTCCCGTTCCGATGAAAACAGCGCGGAATACCGCGCTTTGTCGCAAAAATACGAGGCGTTAAACAACCGCATCGCCGCGCGCGATAGTTATAATTTTGAAGTAAAAATCCGCACCGTCCTCAACGGCATGGGCTTTGAAAGCGTGTACGAGCAACCCATTTGCACCATGTCGGGCGGGGAAAAAACTCGTTTAAAGCTTTGCCGACTTTTGCTTGAAGAGCCCGAACTTTTGATTTTGGACGAGCCGACCAACCACCTCGATATGAAAACGCTGTTTTGGCTGGAAGACTATCTTTCCGCGTTCAAGGGCGCAATTTTGACCGACTCGCACGATAGATATTTCTTGGACAAGCTCGTCACGCAAATTTACGAGCTGGAAAACAAAAAGCTGTCCGTATTCAAGGGCAACTACACCAAATACAAGCTGTTAAAAGCAGAAAAGGTGGCACACCTTTTAAAAGAATACGAGAAACAGCAGGAAGAACGGGCGCACATGCAGGAGTACGTGGATAGAAACCTCGTCCGCGCCTCGACCACGAAAATGGCGCAGTCGCGTAGGCTCGCTTTGGAAAAAATGGAGCTTATCGAAAAGCCTGCCCTGCCCCCTACGCCCCCTCGTTTCGTCTTTTCTTATACGGAAAAGCCCTACGAGCGCGTTTTGGAAATTGAAAATTTGCGCTTGACGGCAGGCGAAAAAGTACTGCTTGAAAAGGCGAATTTCTCTCTCACGCGCGGGGAAAAATGTGCGATTATCGGGGATAACGGAACGGGCAAATCTACCCTCATCAAAGAGATTGTACGCGGCAAAAATCCCGCCGTGCGGTTTGGTCGATTTGTCAAAATCGCCTACTATGAACAAGAGCACGGCAACCTCGATTTGAACGAAACGGTGCTTAGCGAACTTTGGGGACGGCACGTTTCCTGGGAGCAAACCAAGGTACGCAGGATTTTGGCGCAGGCAGGGCTTGTTGCCGAGGATATGGACAAGCAAGTGCGTATGCTTTCAGGCGGCGAAAGAGCGAAGCTTGCCCTTGCCGTATTTGAGTGCGAGGGCGGAAACGTGCTTATCTTGGACGAGCCGACCAACCACCTCGACTTGGCGGCACGCGAAAGCTTGGAAAGCGCGCTAAAAGAATTTGACGGCACGTTGCTCTTCGTCTCGCACGATAGATACTTTATCCGTGCTTTGGCTGGCAAGATTTTGGAATTAGAGGACGGAAACGCCACCTCGTTCACGGGCGATTACGATGAATACACCGCCTATAAAAACAGCGTAAAAGCGGCAAAAACAGAAACTCATCGCGTACCTGCCCCCACCATTTCGGCAAAACCCGAACAAAAAGACGGATACTATCGCAGCAAGGAAGAACGCGCCGCCGACGCCAAGCGCCGCACGCGTATCAAGAAAATCGAAGAAGAAATTTCCGCGTTAGAAACGGAAGACGAAGCGCTGAACGCGTCCCTTTCCGCCCCCGAGGTAACGGGCAACTTTGCGCTTTTGACGGAAAAATGTAATCGCTTGGAAGAGATAAAAAGCAAGCTTGACGCGCTGTACGCCGAATACGAAACACTTATTTAAGGTAAGTGATAAAATAAAAAACGGAGCGAAACGATAGCTCCGTTTTATTATGCGTTTATTTTTTATTTCGCGGCTTCGCCAACCATGAGCGATTTCATAATTTCAAAGACTTCGGTGTTTTTGATACGGTTTTTGTCCTTGAAGGAATATTCCTCAAAATGGATATCCGCGCCATTGACGTAGAGGTAAACGTCCGCATTCGTGTGCCCCGACGAACTCCACAAAAAGTAGTCCCCATAGCCCTTATCGTAAGCGTCTAACATATCCTTATGCGTAACGTCTTTCTCCAAGGTCAAGCCGCCCGTTTCGTGGTCGGCAGTAACGATCACCACCGTGTCGTCACGGTCCTTCGCCCATTCCAGCACCGCCGCAACCATATTATCAAAGGCAAGTAATTCGTCCAACATATAGCGAATATCGTTGTTATGCCCGCCGTGGTCGATATGCGAGCCTTCCGCCATCAAGAAAAATCCGTCCTCGTCCTTGGAAAGATATTCAAGAGCTTCCGTCACAAGACGGTCAAACGCCACAAACGAGTCGTCCACCATCATAGGTTCGTACTCTGCCAATATGGAATAGCTACCAAAAATTTTATCTTCAATGGATTCGGAAATTAAATCCGCATTGGTAATCCGCTCGTAGCCCGCGTCGATAAACACTTGTTGATAGCTTTCGCGAATGGTGTAGCTCGCAAACAAATTGACGTTGCTTGACGTCGCGGCAGAAGACAGCAATTCGTCCGTATTTCCGCGGCTATTAGAATGCGCGGAAAATCCCATAGGGGTTGCGCCGTACAATTCTTCCGTTGCGATAACGCCCGTGCGCTTGCCCAACCCGTGCGCGATATCGACTATCGTTTCCAAATCGGTGGTTTCACCCGTCGCAGGCACCACGTATCTACCCACGTAGCCGTTGGAAGTGCGCGTACCCGTCGCAAGCGCCGTTGCCGCAGCCGCGGAGTCCGTCAACCCCGACACGGAGCGCGTTTGCACCATCGTCCTATACGGGAACTTTTGCATCGCCAGCTTTTCGCCCTTGAACAGCTCACCCGCGCGGACTTGCTCGGGACCCATACCGTCGCCAATCAATAAAATGACGTTTTTCGCTTGCGTAACGTTTTTCAAAATAATACCGTCGTTTTTCTCGCCCCCGCAGGAAATCATGGAAAGGGACATCGCGCTCGCCAACGCCAAAGGGATAAGCTTTTGCCAAATCTTCTTCATTTCTACACCGCCTTACCTATCCAATACTTGGATATTTTCGTTTCTTATGCATATATTGTAGCATACTGTCACAAAAAAAGCAATTCCTTTGACGAAAAAATATAAATTCACCCTTATCTACACCAAACGTTGCAAACAATCCCCCTTAAAATGGTTTTTAAACAAAAAGGCACTTTTGCAAGTGCCTTTTTTGCTCTGTTACTCGATATTCTTATTCAATTTCTTGCTCACGTTTCTTACAATCAAATAGACCGTCAACCACACCACCAAGTATGTGGAGATGAAAATCCCCGTAAATATCGCTATCACTTCCCACGCAAACGGAATCCAACGATTGACCAAATAGCACCCGACGTAAACGGCGTACAAACAAGCAAAGTGTATGCCCATGCTCTTGGCAATCGGCCAGCCCTCTACTTGGTTAAACACACTCGACCCTGCTTGCACAAACGCCAACACGTAGGTGGATAGAATGGCAATGAGCACCTCGGCGCCGTTTAAACGCACGTCCACGCCTACCAAATGCAAAATCCAAAACACGATACCCGCCACAATCGGGCCGAAACCACCAAACGCCAACCCTCTTTGTAAATAGCTTTTCACGTATTTATTCATAATCCAAATCTCCTTTTTACTTCTTTTAACTCCCTGCGGGAAACGTAATCGCTATATCCGTCCTCGAAAACCACGCGCAATGCGCCCCCAAAAGACGCGGCAAATTTTTTCACCTTTTTCACGTTTGCCACACAGCCTTGATTGATTTTTACAAAGCAATCGTCCACAAGCTCCACCACGTCTTTGATGCGCAGCTTGGTTGCATATTCCTTCCCTTCCACACGCGCAAACACCTTATTATCCCGCGTGAAAAAGCAAGTGATAGACGGTAGCTCTAACGGGAAAATCTCTTCGTTGTCGTAGCCGTACAACAGCTCCCCGTCCATTCCGTCTTGGCATAATGCCTCAATTTGCGCCACAACGCGCGTCACCTTGCCGCAAACGACGGTGACGGACGGCTCTTTTTCTTTATCTATGACCAAAAAGAACTTCATTCTCTACTCCTTTTAATATTCTAAACAGCTTTTTAGCGATTATACTATACCACAAAACTTGGCTTTTGTCCTACACTTTTTTTATTCGGTCGATTTTTGAGGATATTTAGCAAATTATCCGACCTAAAAACAAAAAATTCCCCACCCATGTACGTGTTGAAAATAAATTACACGAAAATTAAAACCCCAAAAGCATATTCACTTTTGAGGTTTATTTTTCTATGCGCTTCCTTATAAAAGAAAACTACTATCCCAAGCGAAAGAGCCAATGCGCACTCTCTACCGCATCGCCCTTTTAACGGACAAGCCGTATTTTTCTCTATCCGCTTTAATCGGGGTATTTTTCGTCATACTGCGCTTGCGTAATAAAAATCTTCCTGTCCCTTGAACCTTCAAACGGTCCAATATAGCCGTCTTTCTCCATTCGTTCCAACAAACGCCCTGCATAAAGATAGCCAATGGACAATTTTCTTTGCAAGAGACTAATACTCACCTTTTGCCCCTTTACAACCAGCCCCAAAGCCGCCTTGTATACTTCTTCTCTTTCCGCTGTCCAAAATTCTTCGTTTTCCGTTGTAATCATTTTTATTTTCTCCCATATTTATTCGTCTTTACTTATATTGTCCGATTGCGTTTTCGAGAGTTTCGAGGATGCGCCTACGCAAGGGCGGGGGCGAAATCACCTCTACCGTCTTCACGTATTGCAGTGCCCAATACTCCATCGCCGTGGGGCTAGCCAATAAGCCCACCTTAAATTTATCACCCGCTTGCTCGATTTTGATATTTCTGCCAAACCAATCAATGACTTGGTCGAGCGCCTTTTCTTCGACAAGCATTTCGACGTACTCTAATTTGTCGGCATACATATACGGCAAACCCGACGCAATTTTTTTGTAATCGATACCGCTTTCATAGCCCGCCACTTCGCGGATATGCGTAATCGGCATATCCTCTACAATCTGCACGTTGGTAATTCTGTCCAAGCGATAATAATGCATTTGCTTAAAACGCTCGTGCTGTGCCATCAAATAGTAGCGTTGATTGTGCAAAATAAGTTGATAAGGGCTTACGCGCGGTTGGCTTGATTTGTGCAATTTTTTGTCCGCACCGTATTTGTTGTACTCAAACCGAATTTGCTTACCCCGCTCAATCGCCTCGTCAATCAATTCAATATTCAAAAATACGGACACGTTTTGCGTTTTATTCCAATCGTTGACCGAACAGATATTCTTCACACGCGGACGGAAATACTTATTCGACTGTCTGCACAGCTTTTCAATGAGGTCCTTGGAATGCTTTGCCGTGACGTGCCTACTCGAAAGCACACCGTCGATAAGCAAGCGGAGCTCACTGTCCTCAAACTCGCGCTGTTCGATATACGAGCCCTTTCTCGGTTCGGAAATCAAGGTGATGGGCGAATTTAACGTGCCGTACGCCTCGCGCAAAAGCTCAAGTTGGCGCCCAACGCACTTTCTATCCACCTCGATGCCGTATTCTTTGTCCAACAAAGCTACGATATCCTCTTGCGTCAAAGGGTGGTGCATATCACTATGCTTCTGCAAAATATGTAAAACGCGCAACAGCACCAATTTTTTATTTCCTTCCATTTTTTAACCTCATTTTTAATATTAGAAAACAAATTTGCAATCCTACCTCTTATTATACACAATAACCTAAAATTTGTCAATACTGTACAGAAAAAAATTAAAATCCCCTACCCATGTACGCGTTGAAATTTACAAATTCTGGCCAATGAAAATTAAATTATAAACCACTTGTTCACCGACGGTTAACGGACGAAACAAAACCCCGCCGACAAAAGTCAGTGGGGTTATCTGTCCCTGTCAAGCTCGTAAGGAGCGAGCTTTCTCGCGACGGAATAGCGAGCCCGTTTTATATTCTAACCACGCATTTACCTTGCGAGCGTCAGTGACGACACACGGATTAACAGGCTCCTAACCCATATTTTTGAAAACGCTGAATCCCTTTAAAATAAAGGCTTTCCAGCCCTGTCCCATCACTGTCCCACATAAAATCGTAATCTTTGTAACGCTATACACCGCTATAAGCCGAGAAACCGCCGTCTACGGGAATAACCGTACCCGTGACAAAGCCGCTTGCATTATCGTCCGCAAGCCACATCAACGTACCAATCAAATCGGAAATTTCGCCAAATTTCTTCATGGGCGTTGCC
>JAFTMQ010000099.1 GCA_017452305.1 Clostridia bacterium
AACCGTCGCCGCGAAAATGGGGATAAGCGTTTTATATGCAAACCAAGAATCGCTTATTTGCTGCGAATCCTCCGCCTTGTCGTATTTCAAAAGGAAGAAGAACAAGCCAAACCCTGCCGCGCCTCGAAGCGCAGGCATCAAGAAGGTCATCACGTTCATATTGAACTCTACCGAGGTGTAATCGCTGACTACATTCGCCCCGATAATCTTCGCTTCCATATGTAAGGTGAAGAAGGTCTGCCCCCACCCGGGCACGAAATCCAACAAGTATCTTACGGGAAACAACTCCCCTCTACTCCACACCCAAGGCAGAAGGACGATTAAAAGAAGCACCTCTTGATAGCCTATCATCAACGCAATGCCGTCCACAATCGAATTTCCGCGCGTGAACGCAAACGCGTTAAAGCCGTACAAGCACAGGGCAAAGAAAATCATGCCGAAATAGGTAGGTACAAACCAACCCATGTTATAGGGGTTATTGGGCTTGATTAAAATAATAAGGAAAGTAGCCCAATACGCAATCGTAAACGGAATAAGCACGAGAAGCAGCCCCACCAACGTCTTGACAAAATACAGCTTTTGCTTTTTCAAGGGCAGCGCGTAGTAGCAATCCACCGTCCGCTTATTCATCTTAAATTGATAGACGAGCACGGGCGCGATAAAGCACATCAAATTCATCGCCCCGCCAATCAAGGAATTGAGCGTCGGGTTCGTCATCATCGTCACGGTATCGTCCGCGTAGTTGGGTATTGGCGTCTGCGGCTTCATTACCGCCGCAATCGTTCCGAAAAGAATGGTAAAAATGGCGGAAATAATAATCAACTGCCAACGTGCTTTTTTCAATTCATAAAGGAAATATTTTCTCATTTTAAATACCCCCTCGACTGTACTTCGCCAATGAACATTTCTTCAAAGTCCATCGGAATTTCTTCTACGAACAACGGATTAAGCGCTTGAATTTTTTGCATAATTTCTTCCTTGTTCCCGCGCGCCGTCATTTGCACAACGCGCCCCGTTTGCACAACGGACATACAGAACATAAGCTCCTCTCTCGCCACTTCCCTATCAAACGCCGCTTGGAATTTATATACCTTTTGGATATCCCCTTCCAAATCGCCCGAGCAGGTCATCTTGCCGTGGTCGATAATGCCGTAGCTATCGCAAAAATCTTCCAACTCGCGCAAGGAATGGCTGGAAATGATAACCGTGCCGTTCTGTTCCTCTACCATACGCGCAAGCGAACGCTTCAAGCTCAACCGCGCCAAGGGATCAAGCCCGTCAAACGCCTCGTCGAGCAAGAGATATTTGGGCTGTACGGCGAGCGCGAGCGAAACAAACACCTGCCGTTTCATACCCTTGGAAAAGTTACGGATAGGCTTTTTCGCGTCCAAACGGAAACGCTCTAAGTATTCACGGAACACGTCCTCGTGGAAATCGTGCGTCGCGCGATATAAATCCGCAAGCTCGTTCGCGCACACGTTCGCGGTGTAATACGGATCGTCGGGCAGGAAGAAAATCTGCTTTTTGATTTTCTCGTTCTCGTACACGTCCTCGCCGTCGATCAAAATTTGTCCGTGGTCGGCTTGCAAAACGCCCGAAATCAAGCGAAGCAGAGTAGATTTACCCGAGCCGTTGATACCCACCAAACCAAACACCGACGCGTCGGGAATGGTCACCGACATTTCCTCTAAGACGTCCGTTTTGCCGTCATAGCTTTTTCGCAAATTTTTAATTTCAATCATACTCCGTCACCTCCACATACCTGCGCGAGTACGCTCTCTATTTTTTCTCTCGGTACGCCCGCTTGTTTCCAAACAAACACCTGCTTTTGTAGCTCGTCCCGCTCGTTATCCTGCGCCCGTGGCTCTTCGCCGTAACATACGTACGCGCCTTGCTTGGGTTGTACGCGCAAATATCCGTCCGCTTCCAACGCCGCATACGCTTTCGCCACCGTGTTGGGGTTGACGCGGTGCTCCACCGCATATAACCGCACGGACGGCAGCTTTTCGCCATGCTTCAACACGCCGAGCTCTATCAACCTTTTAATTTCGCCTACGATATTCTCATAGACGTTCGCTTTTCCAAAGCCCATTCGCTCCCTCCTTTTTCTTATTTTTAGCCATAATTCCGCATTTAGCACTCCGCATTCAGCACTCAATTTTTCACTTTCGTCAGCGTAATCGTTTGCGCGCCCTCATCGTAAACAACCTCATACACCGTTTCGTGCCCCCGCTTCTTTGAAGAAAGAAAGCTTTTCCACGTATAGCCCTCAAAATAGATTTTGCCGTCTTTTTCCACGATTTTCGCTTTATAATCACAAGAACCGCTCACCCATTCTTCCGCAATATCCCCCTCAATTTCCCAGCCGTAGGGATCGCGAACGCTTTTTTCCGTAAACTTAAAGAGCATCTCGTCCACCGACACCACGGCATAGTTTCCGTTAGGAATAGGCCCTTTTTTCTCGTCGCACCCGACCAAGCCAAAGCTCATACAAAGCATCAGCAT
>JAFTMQ010000015.1 GCA_017452305.1 Clostridia bacterium
ATTGCAATTGATTTTAATGCGATTTTCCATTTTTCTTTAGAATAACTTACTATAAAAATAAAAAAATGAGCATACAATTTGTAAAAAAATTGCCTGCGCGTATATTGCAAAAGGGGATTAAATGGTTTCTACGTTGATAAGGTTGGAGTTACCGCTCTTGCCGTTCGGCGTACCGCCCGTAATTACAATGGTGTCGCCTTTCTTCACCAACCCGCTGTTTTTCGCAATTTGTTTCGCGAAATAGAACAAAATATCAATTGATGAATATTCGTCGGTAATCGCGGGCAACACACCCCAACTTAAAGCGAGCTGTCTATAAGCGTGAATGTCCGTCGTAATGCCGATAATATTGATATTGGGACGGAAACGGGAAACCTTACGCGCCGTGCCGCCCGTGCGCGTACAAACGACGATAGCGCTCGCCTTTAAGTCCTTTGCAAGGGTAGCCGCCGAGTGCGATAAAGCTTCCGACGTCGTGCTAATTTCAAAGTTGTCAATCGTTTGGATATATTCGATATGTTCTTCCGCGTGTTCTACAATTTTTGCCATAGCGTTTACCGATTGCACGGGGAATTTGCCCGCCGCGGTTTCGCCTGAAAGCATAACGGCGGAAGTACCGTCGTAAACTGCGTTTGCAACGTCGGAAATTTCCGCACGGGTAGGGCGGGGGTTGTGGATCATCGATTCCAACATTTCCGTCGCCGTGATAACGCGTTTTCCGTGAATACGGCATTGAGAAATGATATATTTTTGTACGTTGGGAAGTTCCACGTAGGGGATTTCCACACCGAGGTCGCCGCGCGCAACCATAATGCCGTCGGAAACCTGCATAATATCCAACAAATTATTTACGCCCGCGCGGTTTTCAATCTTCGCGATAACGTCAATATCCTTACCGCCGTTTTCCGCAAGGAATTGCTTGGCGTCAAGTACGTCTTGCGCTTTAGAAACGAAGGAAAGCGCAACAAAATCGACGTCCTGCGCAATACCGAAAAGTAAATCCGCCTTGTCTTGTTCGGAAAGGAAATCCAAATGCAATTCCTTGTCGGGGAAGAACATGGATTTATTGCTGGAAAGCTCGCCGCCGATTTCCACAACGCAATGTACGTTCGGCTTTTCCACCGACGTAACACGGAACACCATCAATCCGTTATTTAAAAGGATTTTATCATCGACTGTCAAATCTTCGCAAATGCCTTGATAAGATACGCTCACGCGCGTAGCGTCGCCCTCGATTTGTTCGGTGGTAAAACAAAAATTATCGCCGTTTTTCAACTCGATTTTTCCGTCTTTAAACGAGCGGATTCTAAATTCGGGGCCTTTGGTATCCAACAGGATAGGGAGGGGGAGCTTCTTTTCCTCGCGCACCGCTTTAATCATTTGAATTTTCTTGGCGAAGTCCTCGTGCGTGCCGTGCGAGAAGTTTAAGCGAACGACGTCCATGCCCGCTTCTGCCATTTTGGCAAACGTTTCTTTGCTTTCACTGCTCGGGCCGATCGTACAAATAATCTTTGTTTTCTTCATAGTTTACCTCTTATAAAAGTGTCAAAATTCCCGATTTTCTAAAAAATCGACAACTTTCACCCATTATATAATTTAACATTAACTTTATTTTACTCTTTTTTATTTAAAAAAGCAAGAAAAATAGGTGCATTTTTTCAAGAAAAGTGCTATAATATACCCGATTTGAGTTTGTTATACGGTCGCGGAGCCTAAAAAGGCTATGAGGAAAGTCCGAGCAGCATAGGACAGGGTGCCTGATAACGTCAGGTGAGGGTGACCTTAAGGATAGTGCAACAGAAATAAACCGCCGCAAAAGGCTTAACTTCGGTTTTGAACGGCTTGGCAACAAGCTTGCCCGTTTGCGGTAAGGATGGAAAGGCGAGGTAAGAGCTCACCGATATCTTGGTAACAAGGTATGCCATGTAAACCCCACTCGCTGCAAGATTGGGTAATCGTCAATAGGGCTGTCCGTCCGACGATTTACCGTGAATATCGCTTGAGCTTATCGGTGACGGTAAGCCTAGATAAATGACCGTACACGACAGAACTCGGCTTACAGACAAACTCAAATCTATTTTAAATGCAAAGAGGGGACAAAATTCTTGTTCTCTCTTTTTATATTGAAATTATGACTTAAATTGATAATTATATCTTTAAATTTTTGTGCAACATTTTTCTAAAAAGGTATTGCAAACATTGAAAGAATAATGTATAATAAAATGGGTGTTTGTGTGAAGAAATACGCATCCTTTATCATTATTTACAGTTAGGTGAAGTATGGAAAAATTTACGTTAAATGGAAAGTGGCGTGTGACGAGCAATACTTACGATACGGTTGGGGACGTACCCGGTTCCGTATATTCTGCGTTGCTTGCAAACGGATTGATGGAAGATCCGTTCTATCGTGACAACGAAAGAACGGCGACGGGCATCACCGACGAGGAGTTTGTATTCAGTAAAGAATTTACTTACACCAAACCGTCGGACAGCGTTTTGCTTGTTTGCGAGGGCTTGGATACGCTTTGCGATATTTACATCAACGGGCAATTCGTTGCACATGCAAACAATATGCACAGAACCTACTATTTTGAGGTTGCGAAGTATTTGTTGGACGGCAAAAACGAAATTAAGGTCGTTTTCCCGCCTTACGATGCGTACATAAAAGCAAAAACCAAAGAAAAAGAAATTACGAGCGGCTCTGCTGCGACGATGATAGGCTTTGCTTACGTGCGTAAAGCAAGCTATATGAGCGGTTGGGATTGGGGCCCCATGCTTCCCGACGCCGGTATTTGGCGTGATATTTATTTGATCGACGGCAACACGCCCCGCATCACGGACGTGCGCATTTTACAACGTCACGAAGAGGGGAAGGTGTTTGTTTCCGTTAAGGCGACAACGAGTGCTCCCGCCGACGTGCACGTTAAAATTCTTGCGCCCAACGGCGAAGAAACGGCAGTGGAAAACGGTAGCGAGGCAGAAATTAAAAATCCCGAGCTTTGGTGGCCGAACGGCTACGGTGCACACCCTTTGTACAGCGTAGTTTGCGAAAGTATAGTCAACGGCGAGGTTGTAGACGTCAACACCAAAAAAATTGGTTTGAGAACCCTTTATATCAGCCGTGAGAAAGACGAATGGGGGGAAGAATTCTGTTATAAAGTTAACGGAATTAAAATTTTCGCGATGGGCGCGGATTATATCCCCGAAGACAATATTCTCAGCCGTTTAAATCGTGAAAGATCGAAAAAATTATTGGAAGATTGTTTGTTTGCCAACTTTAATTCTATTCGCATTTGGGGCGGCGGCTTCTATCCCGAGGATTATTTCTTTGAGCTTTGCGATGAAATGGGTATTATCCTTTTCTTGGATTTGATGTTTGCTTGTACGGCACATCCCAGCGACAAGGCTTTCCATGAAAACGCCAAGCAAGAAATTATCGACAACGTCCGCAGATTCCGTCACCACGCTTGTATTGCAGTCATTTCAGGCAACAACGAAATAGAGGAACAAGCCGCAGGGGATTGGTGGAAAAAAGAGGAAAAGGAAAACTACTTGTATATGTTCGAGGAAATGATCCCGAGCATTATGCAAGAAGAATGTCCCGAAATTTCCTTTATCACCTCGTCCCCGACCTCGCACGGCGGGTTTGTCGAGCCGCAAAACGAAACGATGGGCGACAACCATTATTGGGCGGTATGGCACGGCAATTTGCCTTTCCAAGAATATAGAAAACACTATTTTAGATTTTTAAGCGAGTACGGTTTCCAATCCTTCCCGTCTATGAAGACGATTGAAGAATTTACCTTGCCCGAGGATAGAAACCCGTTCAGTGCGGTAATGGAATTGCATCAACGCAACGCTTCCGCAAACGGTAAAATTCTCAATTACCTCTCGCAAACCTACTTATATCCTATGAATTTTGAGGTTTTGGTATATGCGTCCCAGCTTTTGCAGGCAGAAGCAATCAAGTACGCGGCGGAGCATATGCGCAGAAACCGCGGCAGATGTATGGGCTCTTTGTATTGGCAGTTGAACGATTGTTGGCCCGTTGCAAGTTGGGCGAGCGTCGATAGCAACGGCAGATATAAAGCGTTGCATTACGAGGCAAGACGTTTCTATCAGCCCATTCACGTTTCTTGCGCGGAAATCGGGGAATATTCTACAAGACGGGATATCACGGACGAGCGTTATTTCGGTTACGAAACAAAGGCGCAAATTTTCGTCAACAACGATTCGCTTGAAGACGTAGAGGGCATTGTCCATTGGACGCTTTGCAAAAACGACGGCACAATCCTTGAAGAAGGCAGTCAAAAGGTTCGCGTTAAGGCATTGTCTTATACAAGCCTTGAAGAAATGGATTTCCATAAGACGGACGTAAGCAACAACTATTTGTCCTTCTCGTTTACGGTAAACGACGAAGTGGTTTCTTCAGGCGCAGTATTGTTCACGAAGCCCAAGCACTTCAAATTCCTCAATCCGAAGATTCAAGTGGAAGTCAAGGGGGACGAAATCACCGTTACGGCCGACGCGTTTGCAAAATACGTGTATATCTACAACGAAAAGGACGATTTGGTGCTTTCGGACAACTTCTTCGATATGGACAAGGGAACAAAGACGGTGAAAATTGTTTCCGGTAAGGCAACCAACCTTCAAGTAAAATCCGTTTACGATAGTCGTTAATTTTAAAATATACAAAAACGGCGGTG
>JAFTMQ010000001.1 GCA_017452305.1 Clostridia bacterium
CGTATCCGAAGTTTCATCACTGCCCGTATCCGAGCTATCATCGGGGGAAATGCTGTCGATACCGCCCGAAATGGGATCGGACGAGCCGCTGTTGTCCGTCGTTCCGTTGTCGCAAGCTATCGCCGCAAAGGACAAAGAACAAACCGCCAAGAGCCCTAAGAGAAATTTTGTGAGTTTCTTCATAACGCACCTCTTTTGTTTTATGTACTTTCATTATAAAATATTTTTCGACAAATGTAAATAAAATGAGCGCAGATTTTTTTGCAAAATCCGCGCTTTTCTTCTATTTTTAACCGCCGAGCAAGAAATCCACGGCGAGCATCAAGCAAAAACCAATTAAAAGGGCATACGTCGCACCCCGCTCGTTGCCTTTGGAGTGGGTTTCGGGGATCATTTCGTCGCTTACTACGTACAGCATCGTACCGCCCGCAAACGCCAACGCAAACGGCAAAATCACCGACGCTACGCGCACGGCAAAATAACCTATCAACGTACCGACCACCTCGACAAGCCCCGTAATCAGCGCCGCCAAAAAGGTCTTCTTTTTGGACACGCCCGCCGCCAACATAGGCCCGATGATGACCATACCCTCGGGGATATTTTGCAGGGCAATACCGCCCGCAATGATAAACGCCTGCGTCATATTATCCGAGCCAAACCCCACGCCCGCCGCAATGCCCTCGGGCAAGTTGTGAATGCCGATTGCCAACACGAACAAAAGCACCTTACTCAAATTCGCGTTGTTGTGTTTTTCGATATCGGGCGGGCCCATCAACCTATGCAGGTGCGGAACGAGCTTGTCTATCAAGTTCAAGGAAAGTGCGCCCGCAATCACGCCGCCGACGGTAACAAGCACCCCCCACCACTTTGCCCCTTCCAAGGACGGAATGATAAGGCCGATAACCGCCGCCGAAAGCATCACCCCCGCCGCGAAGGAAAGGACGATGTTCGAGAACTTTTCCGTGATATTTTTAAAGATAAACCCGATTGCCGTACCCAATAGGGTAGCGCCACCCACGCCAAGCGCGGTAAGCAATACATATTCCATATAATTCCCTCTTTTTATCGGCAAGCGCCGTAATTTTATACCAAATTATTGCATACACCCCTACCATGTACGCGTTGAACGCATATTTTAGTAGGAAGCCCAAACGTTAATGCCAAAGTTTTCAATAAGCTGTTTATCCCGATAATTTTGAAAAATAGACCGCATTTCATCGACGTTCCCCACGTAAAGTGCGTACTCGTATTCAAGTGGAATAAAGTCTGCCATTTTCAACAACGATACGGCCGAAAAATAATTGTAATTGTTCACGTATGCACTCGGTACGTATTTCAAGCCCGTCAAATCGTGGAAATAACTGCTGTATTGTTGGTTCGCCCAAAACGCATAAGAGGTCGAACGCCACCCCCTCGACGCGCTGTATTGAAATGCTTTCGGCATATAAATGCCCACGCCGAATTTATTTTCGTTGACGAACGCCGCCCACTCGTTTGTCAATTTATCATTTCTAAGCGCGTAATGATAACTTCCAGCAACTTCCTGCGACAAGCTTTGTTTTTGCGTTGACGTCGGCAACGGCGAAAGGTTGGGGTCGAAAATCGTGCCCTCTCTCGTCTCGCAATAAAAATAATTTAAGGGGTGCACAAGGTAAACGGCAGGCATTTCTTGCGCGTCCTCTTGCGTTTTATCCATATCCGTAAATTGCGAAAAATTGACAAAGCGGTTGCTCACGCGTAACACGCCGCTCCCGTCCAAAAGGTAGGTGTTTTCCATGTAGGAATCGGAAAGTCGGTTGTCGAAAAACCATTCCAACGGGCGCGTTTTGACGTAGAGGGTACTTTCCGTTTGCACAAAATCAATAATTTGCGATTGCTTGTCCCCCGCACTGCCCGCCTGCACGGGATTGTAGCGCAAATCGGCGTCGTATAAAACCTCTTCCGTCGGCGCGTAGCCGTTTTCTTCACCCACTCTTGAATAATAGGATTGCTGGATTTCCCTGCCTAAATCGTGAATATTGACGAAATTCACCTCGTCGGTGACGACGTCCACCTGCGTTTTATCGACGTTTGGCTCAATGCGCACGTTGCCCGCCTCATCCACGTATTCCACGACGTTCGCGTTCAGCTTTTCAAGGTGGCGGATCGCCCCGCCCATCGAAAGGGCTGTGCCCATTTTTAAGTGCTCGTCTTGGATATATAACGCCGTATCCGCCTCGTAGGTGCGGTTGGAAACGCCGACGGCGTTCAACGTAACCTGCCCCATGCCCTTATCCACGTTTTGCAAGGTGAGCTTGGTGATGGTCTTGTCAAACGCACCGTAAGCCCCGACGCGGAAAGCGTCCAAAAAGCTTGTAAATTCCTTCGCACCCTTTTCAATGAAGATTTTTTCCGCGTTTTTCTGTGCGCTGTTTTGGCTGTTTTCGTAATAGATATACCCAACAAGGTTGACGTCCGTCGTCAGCTCCATAAATAAGTAATTTTTATCGCCAATCTCTTTTTGGATAGGAATTTCCACGACTTGGTTGTTAGAAAGCGCATACTGCGTTTGCGACGCGCAAAGAATTTGGTGATTCTTCCCCACGCCGCTGCTCGTATCCGTATTCGGTTTTCCGCACGCGCTAAGCGTGAGCAAGGACAACACCCCCGCCAATATCCCCGCAGCGATTTTTCTTTTTCGCATGACGCCTTCCCTTTTCGCTTTTTTATTATTATAGCGTAAAACGCTCTGTAAGTCAATACCCGCAAAGCAGGAAAAGCGGAAAATTCTTTTAGAAAAAGGACGAAAAAGTGTTTACTTTTTACATAAACACGTGTATAATAAAGTAACCGCAATAGATATGGGGGTGTCCCGGATTCGATTGCCGGTGAGCGAAAAGATAAGCATACCGTAGCCGGAGCGCCTACGATAAAACGTTCCACCTAAATTTAAATGCAGACAGAAATGCATACGCTCTTGCAGCGTAACTTCGCTTGAAGCGAAACGTCGCGCCTAATTTATCCGTCGGTTAGGGCCGCGGCGTCATCAAGACGGAACACTCTTATAAGAATCAGGAAGTGTTTTTGTAAGAGTATTTAGCTTCCTGCGGTTTGCAAAGCGTGTTTACCCGCGTTGCAAATTTAAGAAATAATAGATAAACTAAGTATGTAGAAAGTTTTTTGGCAGCCGCGTAAGACGTCGGTTCAACTCCGACCACCTCCACCAACGAAATGACGCCTTCGGGTGTCTCTTTTCGTTGGTGGAGGTGGTTAATACTCGAACGGCGAATTGTCGTCGGTTCACGCGAGGGTGCGC
>JAFTMQ010000100.1 GCA_017452305.1 Clostridia bacterium
AGCCTCGCTCGTACCCATAGCAATACCCAAAACGCCGTTATCGTTCAAGTCGATTGCGCCTGCAAGTGCGGTTACGTCGCCGTCGTTGGCAACTTCCAAAGGAATTTCCTTGCCGTAGATTTGGCTCATTTCCTTGGCTACGTTGATGTACATATTCTTCACGTAATCGCCGTGCTTGGATTTATCCACTTTGAGGAACAAGGACGCAACCATGATTTTGTTATCTACGTAAACGCCTGCGGAAGAAACGCCGATGGTGTCCACGGTGGGCATTTTGGAAGCCGCCGTCTTCATCGCCGTCAAAATTTCGTTGTAGTGATAGGTGGGGTCTTCGGTGATTTTCGGGTTCCATACAACCTCTTCGCTATATACGACCTCGCCGTTGATAACCGCGCTCACCTTTCTGTCCGAGCCGCCTGCGTCAAAGCCGATACGACAGCCGTCCAAATAGCCGCCTACGCGAATGGACGCGTTCTTTTGTGCGGGCACTTCGTCTTCATTAAGCCAAACGACCTCGAAAGGTTTTTCATACACGCCGCTCATGAAATCTACGTCGAATGCGCGGATACCGTCAAGGGTGTATGCGTTTTTCAAATATTCGTAAATAGACTTGCTGCCTGCAACGTAAATTTTAAAGCCGCCGACTACCCAAAGAATAGTCTTGGAAAGACGTTCCGCTACACGGAAATTCAACGCGTCGTTTACGCCGTCGGGCAACGCGTTGTATGTATAAACGTAATTATAACCGCCGCTACGTTCTGCAACGAGAGTAACCTTTACGGGGTTGCCGCTCTTGTTGACTTCCGCGTCGAAATCGTTGAGCGCTTTGATCATAGGATAGAAATTTTTGTCTAATACGGGCAATTTCATAGAAAAATATCTCCTCATTTTAAAATTCTATTACCGTTATTATACAATAACGGCAAAATTTTGCAATAGCAAATCTTTCGTTTTTATATCGTATTCTTTCACAAATAATAAAAATGAAAGTTTGCGAAAAGAAAGACGGGATTTTTCTCCCGTCTTTCGTGTAGCTTTATTCTAATTTTTGTTAGGATTTTACGCTTTCAAGCAAGGCGTTTACCGCCCCTTTCAGTTCGGTAAGCTTTGCGTTTGCCGCCGCCTCGTCCTTGGCTTTGAGCGAGTAATAAATCTTCAATTTCGGCTCCGTACCGCTTGGACGAACGCAGACGAACGAACCGCCGTCCAGCTCGTAATACACGCAGTTGCACTTGGGAATATCCATTTCCGTCACCGTGCCGTCCGCCGCCGTGCATTTCGCCGCGCTGTAATCGCGCACCGCGTTGACTTTGATACCTGCAAGCTCCGCTACCTTCACCGTCTTCAAGGCATCGACAACCGCGTTCATTTCCTTCATCGCGTTCAAACCCGAATATTGGATAGACACGTTTAAATCGAGCACGTAGCCGTATTTCGCGTAAATTTCCTGCAATCTCGTATACACGCTCTTGCCGATATAGGTGTAGTAGCATACCATTTCCGCGCAGAGCATGGACGCAACGACGGCGTCCTTATCCCTTGCGTGCGTGCCACGAAGATAACCGCAGGATTCCTCAAAACCGAAGATGTAGGTGTGCTTGCCGTCTCTTTCCCACTGCTTAATCTTTTCGCCGATGAACTTAAAGCCGACGGGCGTTTCGTATAAGGTTACGCCGTAATCGTCGCAAAGCGCCTTTGCCATACCCGTGGTTACGAAAGATTTTACAACCGCCGCGTTTTTGGGCATGGTTCCGTCCTCGGAAAGACGGGTGAGGATATAGTCCAAGAGCAAAATGCCCACTTGGTTGCCAGAAAGGGCTACGAACTCCCCTTTTTCGTCCTTTAACGCAACACCGAGACGGTCGGAATCGGGATCGGTGCCGAATACGACGTCCGCGTTAATTTTATTCGCGAGCGCAATACCCATAGAAAGGGTTTCTTTAAATTCGGGATTAGGCACTTTGACGGTGGAAAACTCGGTGTCCTTTACCGCTTGTTCTTCCACAACCGTTACGTTGATGCCGAGCTTTTTCAATATAGACGTAACGGGCACGTATCCGCTCCCGTGTACGGGCGTATAGACGAGCTTTAAGTCTGCGCCGCACTTTTCCACCGCTTTTTTGGAAAGGGTGAGTTTGGAAAGCTCGTCAATGTAATCGCTGTCCAAGCTTGCGGGTACGGGCAAGATGAGCGGGCTGTTTTCGTCCGCTTGCACACTTAAATACGGGATATTTTGGATATAAGCAACGACCTTTGCCGTATCCTCGGGGGACATTTGCGCGCCGTCCTCGCCATATACCTTATAGCCGTTATATTCCTTGGGGTTGTGGCTTGCCGTAATCATAACGCCGGCAATCGTCTTTAAGTAACGAACGGCATAGGAAAGCATGGGAACGGGGTGAACCTCGTCGAACAAATATGCCTTAATACCGTTTTTCGCGAGCACGCCCGCCGTTGCCTTGGCAAATTCCTGCGATTTTCTGCGCGTATCGTAGGAAATGACTACCCCCCTTTCCATAGCGTCCTTGCCGAGGGCTTTTACCCATTCCGCAAGACCTTGCGTAGCGCGCATAACGGTGTGGATATTCATCACGTTCATGCCGTAAGCGATAATGCCGCGCATACCTGCCGTACCAAATTCCATTTCGCCGCCAAAGCGGTATTCGATTTCCTTTTCGTTGCCTGCGATGGCTTGCAACTCCGCCTTACCCTCTTCGCCGAGGTTGGAGTTTTGCAACCAGGCTTGGTAATTTTGCATATAATCCATAGATTTTGCCTCCCGTCTATTATATTCCGTATCGGTGGTTTGCCACTGCATACCTATAAAATTATAACACATTTTTTTGCGGCTGTAAATACCTTTACAGAAAAAAAACGGACGAAAAAAATAAATTTTCTTTCCGTCCGTGATTTATACAATTTTATGAAGCCGATTTACAAAGCCGCGAGCGTTTGCATAACGTAATCGCCAAATGCCGCGCAGGTTGCACCCGTGCTTCTGCCCGTGATGACGAGCTTCTTTTCCTCAAACGAGCAAATATCGAGAGCGCGTTCCAGCTTATCCGCCTTATCCTGCAAGCCGATATGCGAAAGAAGCATAACGCAAGCGCGGAGCATAGAGCAAGGGTCGGCATACTCCCCTCTGCCCTCGCTTATCATACGGGGCGCGCTGCCGTGGATTGCCTCGAACATAGCATACTTTTTGCCGATATTCGCGCAGCCCGCCGTACCGACGCCGCCTTGGAACTCCGCCGCCTCGTCCGAGATAATGTCGCCGTAGAGGTTGGGCAAAAGCAGGACTTGGAAATCCTTGCGGCGCTTGGTATCGACAAGCTTTGCCGTCATAATGTCCGCGTACCATTCGTCCGTCGTGATTTCGGGGTACAAATCCGCGACCTTATGGCAGTCTTCAAGAAAGTTGCCGTCCGTCGTCTTGATAACGTTTGCTTTGGTGACCAACGAAACGCGTGTAAAACCGTTTTTGCGCGCATAATCGTACGCAAGGCGGGCAATACGGTCAGAGCCTTGCTTGGTCGTTACCGTAAAATCCACCGCCAAATCGTCGGTGATATTAAAGCCCGACGCGCCGACGGCATAGCCTCCTTCCGTATTTTCACGGAAAATCGTCCAATTTATTCCCTCTTCGGGTACTTTAACAGGACGGATATTTGCGAACAAATCAAGCGCCTTACGCATGGCTACGTTTGCCGATTCGATGTTGGGCATACCGCTCCCCTTTTGCGGCGTGGTGGTGGGACCTTTTAAAATGACGTGGCAGGATTTGAGCTCCGCCATAACGTCGTCGGGGATTGCCTTGCCTTGCGCAATTCTGTTTTCAATCGTCAAGCCCTCGATGGTTTTAAATTCCACCTTGCCTGCTGCAACGAGGTCGGCGAGGATAAATTCGAGCACTCGTCTTGCCTGCGCGGAAATGATAGGGCCAATGCCGTCGCCGCCGCACACGCCGATTTTGATGGTATCGAGCGCGGCGTAATCGACAAAATCGCCCTGCGCTTTCATATTTTCGACGCGAACGAGCTGTTCCGTCATCAATTTTCTAAATTTTTCACAAGCGACGTCTAATTGCGCTTTATATTCTGCTTTTTCCATAATTACTCCTTTATTTTACACTTTTTGTGTAGTTTAAGCAACCGCCCGCAAGCAGCATTTCGCGCTGTCTTGTAGAAAGATTGAGGTTAAGCTTTGCCGTTTTGCCGTTGGTTTTGTTGACGAGCGTCGCTTGGTTTGCGCCTGCAACCGCCGCCGCAAAGCCTTGAATTTCGAGCTTGTCGCCTTCGGCGAAGCTTTCGTAATCGTCGGGGTTTTGCAAGGTCATAGGCACGATACCGAAGTTGATAAGGTTTGCCACGTGGATACGCGCAAAGCTCTTTGCAACAACCGCCTTAACGCCCAAGTACAAGGGCACGAGCTCCGCGTGCTCACGAGAAGAGCCTTGGCCGTAGTTTGCGCCGCCTAAAATGATACCGCAGCCCTTTGCTTTTGCACGCTCGTGGAAGTCCTTATCGCAGACTGTAAAGCAAAATTCCGAGATCTTGTGCACTTTGGAACGGTAAGGCAAAACCTTGGTTCCAGCAGGCATAAAA
>JAFTMQ010000016.1 GCA_017452305.1 Clostridia bacterium
TATATAAGATATGCTTATGTTTCTTTGCCTTTAAAAAGCGTACGGCATTTAACATTGCACTGTAATGGTTGGTGTAAACAAAGGAGGAATTGACGTTTTTAAAATATCTATCAATAATCGTAACGGGGTAACGGCTCGCGGACAGCTTTAATAGATTTTCACTAATCGAATCGTTGTCGATAGGGAAGAGGATAAGGCCCTTTGCGTCGGACAAATACGCGCCGCTTATATACCGTTCTTCTTTGGCGAAATTTCCTTTGGAAATTTTAATGGAAACGTCCATTGTGTGCTTGTCGCAAAAATCGGTGATGCCGTTCAAGATATTTCGTGGAAAGGCGGTGCCGATTTCGGGCACGACGAAGTAGATTTTTTTGATGCGCAAATGCGCCTCGTCCACCCGATTATTTTTATTCCCCGTCGTAAAATGCCCCTTGCCGTGTATCTTTATCACAAGCCCTTGCGCGATGAGGTTGTCATAAGCCATACGAATAGAACGACGGCTTGCCTTAAACTTGATGGCAAGCATACGCTCGCTTGGCAATTTATAGTTGGGGGTGTAGCCTGCCTGCTCGATAATTTCCGTTAAAAACTGTAAAATTTGTTTATAAGGTCGTATGGAAGCCATGAGATTTTACCCTTCTCGTTTTTCTTATATTATAAAATTGGAATTTTATATTGTCAAGGATTTTTTGAACCACTTGAACCACTTTTTCCTATTTCCCTCTTGAATTTATACCGATTGTGTGTTACTGTTGATATGCTGTTATATAAATTGTTCTATGCTTGTAACGAATGACGAAGAATTATGACGGCAAAATTCCCCAAAAAGTAGAGGGCAATCCATGGAGTTTAAAATGCAAAACGCGCGTGTTTGTTTTGATTTTCCGCGTGGCATCATCACGTCCGTATGCTATAAGGGCGTAGAGCTTTGCGCGAAGCCATCCAACCTTTTCAATTTACGTTTGACGGATAAAGAAGGAAATATCGTCGATTATTCCTCGGGGCAAGCAAAGCAGGTTGACGTAAAAGAGGACGGCAAAACCGTTGTTTATTCCGCTTTTCCCGAAGCGTTTTCCGTCGCGGTCATTTTAACGGAAACGGAAAGCGGCTTTACGGCGCGTGTGTCGGTGCAAAATAACACGGACAAAATTGTGGAGCACGTTGAGGTTTGCCCCTTAATTGTCAAGCCTTTTATAAAAAACGGCGGTATAGGCAAAATGCTTTTCCCTTACAACGAGGGGGTGCTTGTGGAAGACGACGATTTGCGTGCGCCTTGCCACTTGCAGCATTTAGAGCCCGAATATCCCTCGCTTGGCTCGTTTGGGATGTTCCCGAACATGGTGCAATCGCAATTTTTGGTGTACCTCTTCGACGGGCACGGCTTATATATCGGCGCACACGACGAAAAGAGAGCGCCCAAAGCCATCGATTATTACGCGGTTGACGGAGAAAAGAATATCAAAATTGAATTTAGAACGTACTCGGGCAAGGGCTACGGTGAGGATTTTGCCACCGATTTCGATACCGTTTTCCAATTCTTCGACGGGGAATGGCAGGACGGCGCGGATATTTACAAGGCATGGTTCTATGCGCATTTGCCCAACGGCTTAAAAAAGGTAAAGGACAATAAGGATTTGCCCGCGTGGTATTACGATTTCCCTCTCATTTTGACCTATCCCGTAAGAGGCTATCACGATATGGACGAAATGACGCCCAATTCCTTGTTCCCTTACGTAAATATTTTGCCCTACGTCGATAGATATTCCAAAGCGACGGGCGCAAAGGTGATGGTGCTGTTGATGCATTGGGAAGGGACTGCGCCGTGGGCACCCCCGTACGTATTCCCGCCCTACGGCGGCGAAGAAGAGTTTGACAAGCTCTTTAATGCCCTCAAAGAAAAGGGGCATTTGCTCGGCGTGTATTGTTCGGGCTTTTCCTTTACCGAACAGAGCAACGTCCTGCCCTCGTATGATTGCAAGGAAATGCTCAAAGACAAGGAAACCTTCAAGGCGTTTTGCGCGGGGCGGGATGGAAAGATCTTGCATAGCAAAATTTGCGAAGGACAGCGCGTAGGCTACGATTTATGCGTGGCTTCGGATAAGGGTAAACAAATTTTGGACGAGGCGTATCAGCCCTTGTTCGATAAGCATTTGGATTACGTGCAAATTCTCGACCAAAACCACGGCGGCGGTCAGTATTTTTGTTATTCGCGCGAGCATAATCATCCCCCTTGCATAGGGGCTTGGATGACGACGGAAATGCAAAAATTGCTCAAGGAATGGAATGAAAAGGCAGGCGGCACTCTGCTCGGCTGCGAATCGGCGTCGGCAGAACCCTTTATGCCCAACCTTTTATTCTCGGACAATCGTTTCGAGCTTACGCACTTCATCGGCAAGGCAGTTCCGCTTTACGCGTATTTGTATCACGAATTTTTGCACAACTTCATGGGAAACCAAGTCAGTGGACTTTTGCCCGCGGAAAGCTATCTTTACCGCCAAGCGTATGCCTTTACGGCGGGGGATATGCCCACCGTAGTGTTAAGCCCCGCAGGTTGCATTCTTTCCAAGTGGGGACAACGTGACCTCATCAATCTGCCCGTAGAGGAAGACGTTTTGTACTTCATCAAAAATTTGCGTGCGTTTTATATGGAAAACAAGGAAATTATGTGCAAAGGGAATATCATTAAGCCCTTGCCTTATACGACGGGCACGGTAACCTACGCGTGCGAATACGGCCGTAGCTACGAAGCGGAAGAAGTGCTTTCCGCCGCCTATGAATTAGACGGCGAAAAAATGCAAATCTTCGTCAATTACCATTTGGAAGAAAAAATCGTGATTTGCAACGGAGAACGGATTGCCGTCCCTGCGCTGTCCGTCCTCAAAAAATCGCTTTCATAAAAGCAAACGGGATAAACAAGGTGCACGCCCCCCCAAAAAAAGCCAAGCATAAAAAGTAAGTGATGGGATCGTCGAAAAATAAAGACGATTGAGGAGTTCTATGAAGTATATCGATTTTGTCAATGTAAAGCAAGGGACGGATTCTATGCGTAGATTTTCGCGCGGAAACACGTTGCCTTTGGTTTGTTTGCCAAACGCCCTCAATATGTTTGCACCGCAAACGGATTCAAGCCGAGGCCCTTGGTATTACCACCCTAAGGATAGAAGCTTCGAGGGGGTGCGCCTTACCCACCAACCTAGCCCTTGGGCGGGGGATTTTTCCTACCTGTGCTTTTTGCCCGAGGCAGGGAAATTGGTCACCGATCCCGCTCTGCGTTGGTCGGGCTTCCGCCCCGAAAACGTGGTTTTAAAGCCGAACGTAATGGAGTTTGATTTGCTTCGTTACAAGACGAATTTTAAGCTTGTCCCCACGGACAGTGGCGCAATGATGCAAATCGACGCGTCCAAGTGCGAGGAAAAGCCGTTGTTTGCCGTCATTCCCTTTAATTATCAAACGGAAATTTGCGTGGACGCGCAAAACCGCACGGTGTACGGCTATACCTGCTCGTATACCGAAGCACCTTTCCGCGACGATTTTAAGATGTATTTCGTGCTGGAATTTGATTGCGATATCGACGGTATGGAAACGCAACGCATTGGCGAAAAGGCAGAGGCGGTGGGCGTTTTCCTCACGGAAAAGAAGTACGTTGTCCGCGTTGCAACCTCGTTTATTAGCTTGGAACAAGCCAAGCTCAACTTACAGCGCGAGCTTGAAAATAAGAGCTTTGAAGAGCTTGTGAGGGCGGCGGAAAACACGTGGGAGGGCGTGCTTTCTCGTTTGCAAATCGAGGCGGACGAAAAGACGAAGCGCACCTTCTATTCTTGTATGTACCGTAGCTTTATTTTCCCAAACAAGTTCTATGAACTTGCGGAGGACGGAACTCCTTATCACGTCTTGCCTGATACGGGTGAAATCAAAAAGGGCGTAGCCTACACCAACAACGGCTTTTGGGATACCTATCGCACCGTTTATCCGTTGTATTCCATTGTCCGTCCCGAGATTTTGGACGAGATCATCGAGGGGTATTTAAACAGCTACGACGATATGGGCGTTTTGCCCCGCTGGCTCACCCCGTCCGAAGCGAATTATATGCCCGGCACACTCGTCGAGGCGGTGTTTGCGGACGCGGCGGCAAAGGGCTTATTAAGCGAGAAAAATTTGCACCGCGCTTTCCGTGCTTGCGTGGCAAACTCGAATTGGGTTTCGCAGGGGCGCAAGGTGGGTAGAAAATGCGTAACCGAATATAAAATGCTCGGCTACGTGCCCTATGATAAATGCAACGAAAGCGTGAACGAAACACTCGATTGCGCGTATGGCGATTTCTGCATTTCCGTCCTTGCGGAAAAGTGCGGGGACGAGCAAGCGCAAAACACGTTCTTGGCAAGCAGTCAAAATTATAAAAACCTCTTTGATAAAGAGAGCGGCTTTATGCGCGCCAAGGATAGCGAGGGGAATTTCCGTCCCAACTTCAACTGTTTGGCGTGGGGCAGGGATTACGCAGAGGGGGGCGCTTGGCAAAACTCCTTCGCCGTCCCGCACGATTATATCGGTTTAGCAAACCTCTACGGCGGCAAGGACGGATTTTTGGCGAAAATGGACGAATTATTCGCCACCCCGCCCGAATACGCAATCGGCGGCTATCCCTTGGAAATTCACGAAATGACGGAAATGGCGGCGGTGGACTTCGGACAGTGCGCTATATCCAATCAGCCGAGCTTCCATATCCCGTTTATGTACGCGGAATTTGGTGAACAAGCCAAGACGCACGCAATCGTCAAGAGAATGGTGGACGAGCTGTTTTCTTACGAGGACAGCGGCTTCCCCGGCGACGAGGATAACGGCACGATGGCGGCTTGGTATATCTTCGCCGTGCTCGGCTTCTATCCTACTTGTCCGGGCAAAACCGACTTCGTCGTAAGCGGCGGGTTGGTGGATAAAGCCATCCTCGTTTTAGAGGGTAAAGAGGTGGATTTGCTGCGCAATATCCAAGGCAAGCAAAGGGTGGATTATTTTGCCTTGCTTTGCGATAAATAACACGAAATTACCCGCGGACGGGGAAACTCCGCGGGTATTCTTTTTGCGAGTTTTAGGGCGTTTTAACGTTGTTTTCTCATTTTTTACGGTGAGTAGATGAAGAATAGCAAAAAAACAGTAAAAAATGGGTATATTTTTTTGCGTTAGCCTCTTGATTTTTGACAAAATATGTTTTACAATATAGGTACTAAAACTTTTTAGGAGTAGGCCATGAAAGTTATCAATAACGACCTTATTCACGAAAATTTATTACAACGCGAACCTATTTTAAAATTTGACGAAAACGCGGATTTCGACGCTTGGCGCGCGCAAGTCCGTCAAAAATACACCGAGCTTTTGTGCTTGGATGAAATTGCAAAAAATGCTTGCGAAATCAAGGTGGAAATCGAGGAAGAGGTTAAGGAAGAGGGCTACACCCGTTATCGTTATACCTTTGAAAGCGAACACGGTTGCACTGTACCTTGCTACTTACTTGTTCCCAATACGGGCAAGGCAAAATATCCCGTCCTCATTTGCTTGCAAGGGCACACGGCGGGCTTCCATATCTCTATCGGTAAGTATAAATTCCCCGGCGATGAAAGAGGGCTTGGTACAAGCACCTTTGCGCTTGACGCCGTTAAAAACGGTTATGCGGCGCTCTGTATCGAACAGCGAGGCATGGGCGAACGTCAACCGATAGCCACCAAAAATAGAGGGCATCACGACGGCGAGGGCTGTCCTTGCTTGTTCACGGCGATGACGGCGCTTTTGTCGGGCAGAACACTTATCGGCGAGCGCGTTTGGGACGTTTCTAAGGCGATTGACTCTCTTTCCGCTTTTGATTGCGTAGATTTGGACGATATTTCCTGCGTAGGCAATTCGGGCGGCGGTACGGCGACCTATTATTCCGCTTGCTTTGACGAGCGTATCAAGGTTGCCATTCCAAGCTGTGCGGTTTGTACTTATCGCGATAGTATTGGGGATATGTGGCACTGTACTTGCAACTATATCCCTAAAATGGCGCAATATTTCGACATGGGCGAGCTTGCGGCTTTGATCGCACCGAGAAAGCTTATGGTGGTCAACGGTAAAATCGACGCTATTTTCCCTATCGAGGGCGCAAGAGAAGTGTATTCCGTCATTGAAAAAATCTATAAAAAATCGGGCGCGGAGGGGAATTGCCAACTGCTTGAACACGAAGAAGCACACTTCTTCGACAAAGAGCTCATTTTTGGAAAAATTGGAAGGAATTAATTATGCGTAAAGAGGAATTTTTTCCCGACGGCACGCCGATTGACGATTGGTTTTACGACGCGGAAATGCCGCGTATTGACAAGCTTGGCAAACAGTACGTCATCACGGATTACGGCGTAAACGCAGACGGCGGCGTATATACGGAAAAATTACAAAAGTTAATTGACGAGGCCGCAAAAAATGGCGGCGGCGTTATCGTCGTACCTAAAGGCACGTATTGCAGCGGTGCGCTCTTTTTTAAGCAAGGCGTGCATTTGTGCGTGCAAAAAGGCGGGGTGCTTCTCGCAAGCGACGACGTTTGCGATTATCCCATTTGCCAAACGCGTATCGAGGGGGAAAGCTGTACCTATTTGCCCGCGTTTATCAACGCTTGTGGCGTGGACGGATTTACCCTCTTTGGCGAGGGGATTATCGACGGAAACGGCCTGCGTTCTTGGAAGGCGTTTTGGCATAGACGTAAATGGAACCCAAACTGCACCAACAAAGACGAACAGCGTCCTCGTCTCGTTTTTATTTCGGACAGTAAAAACGTTACGGTGGCGGGCTTACGCATGCAAAATTCGCCCTTTTGGACGAACCATATTTATAAATGTAGCCGCGTAAAATATTTGGGTTGCGACGTTTTCTCGCCGCATTCGCCCGTACCTGCACCCAGCACGGACGGTTTGGATATCGACGTGTGCACGGACGTACTCGTTAAAAATTGCCGTTTCGAGGTCAGCGACGACGGCATTGCTTTAAAAGGCGGAAAGGGACCTTGGGCGGATACCTTACCCGAAAACGGCGCCAACGAAAGGGTGCTCATAGAGGATTGCTTCTTTGCGCCCTGCTGCGCGATACTTACGTGCGGCTCGGAATCTATCCATAACCGAAATATCCTCGTCCGCAGAGTGGAGGCGGACGGGCCTTCGTTCGCGCTTTGGTTGAAAATGCGCCCCGATACGCCGCAAAAGTATGAATATATCACCTTTGAAGAGGTGAACGGTTTTGTGGGCAGTTATTTTTACGTCAATCCGTGGACGCAGTTTTTCGATTTAAAGGGCAGGAAGGACATTCCTATGTCCTATGCCGAAAATATCACGATGAAAAACGCGACTTGTAAGTGTCATTGTTTCTTCAACGTAAAAGCGGATAAATCGCAATACCAGCTGTCGAATATTTTGCTTGAAAATATTTCCGCAACAACCAACGACGACGGCTTCACCGCCGACAATCAAGAGGGCTTTACGTTGAAGAATATCCAAATAACAGAGTGGAAATAATATGCCAACGGATAAAAAATACGAGTTTTGCATTAAGTCCCCAAAATGGCAGAGAACCACTTTTTTCGTGTTTGTCGGTATGAGCCTTTTCGGCAGTCTTTTAATGCTTATTTTATGGTTTGCAATCGGCTTTGATTGGGGGATACTCGTCGGCGCACTGCTAATTTTTGCAATCGAATTATTGATTGGCGGTTTGGGGCTTTTCGTTTGGTATCGAGAGGAATTTCGTTTCCAAGACGGTGTGTTTACTTACGTAGCGGCATTTAGCAAAAAGAAATCGGCAAATATTGCGGACGTTGCGCGCGTGGAATTTAGCACGGCTTATGCCTTTCCGCGTATCACCTTTATTGATAAAAACGGAAAGGTTTTGCTTCGTTTTTCGGACGACGGCACGTCGTTAAGGAAGAACCGTCTTGTCGGCTTGTTGATGCATTACGATATCCCGATTGTGCAAAGATGAGAGGTTAAAAAATGACGTATCAAATGCGCTTAAAAAACGCGCCGTTTTTGGCAATTAAAAGCGGAAAAAAAACTGTCGAATTGCGCCTTTTCGATGAAAAGCGTTCGGCAATTCATGAGGGTGATTTTATCGAGTTTTCCAACTGTGATTTTGAGGACACTCTACTTTGTAGGGTGAAAAAGCTTTGCGTCTTCCCCGATTTTGAAAGCTTGTATAAAAAATACGATAAAATTTCGATGGGCTACGCGGAAAACGAAGTGGCAA
>JAFTMQ010000101.1 GCA_017452305.1 Clostridia bacterium
GAGGTTCCCGTTAAATCCTGTTTCCGTAACGGTCTTTCCGTTCTCGAATACTTCATTTCCTCGCACGGCGGCCGTAAAGGCTTGACCGACACGGCATTGAAGACGGCAGACTCCGGTTACCTTACCCGTCGTCTCGTGGACGTTTCGCACGAAATTATCGTTCGTGAAGACGACTGCTGTGCAGGCAGAAAACCCCAAGGCCAAGTTGTAAAAGCAATTTACGATACGGTCGGCAAGGAAATCGAAGGCTTGAAGTCGAGAATTTTGGGTAGATTTGCGGCGGAAGACGTTATTCACCCCGAAACGGGCGAAGTTATTGTCGCAACCAACCAATTCATCGACGAAAAGGAAGCGGCGGCGATTGTTGACGCAGGCTTTGAAGCGATTACAATCAGAAGCATTTTCAGCTGTTCGTCGAGATACGGCGTCTGCGCGAAGTGCTACGGTAAGAACATGGCGACCACCCTTCCCGTACAGGTTGGCGAAGCAGTCGGTACGATTGCGGCGCAATCCATCGGTGAACCCGGTACCCAGCTTACCATGCGTACCTTCCACACGGGCGGTATCGCTGCAACGGGCGACATCACGCAAGGTCTTCCCCGTGTCGAAGAATTGTTCGAAGTTAGAAAGCCGAAGGGCTGCGCTACCATCTGCGAAGTGGAAGGTATCGTAAACATCGACGATTCCGACGGCTCCAAGCATATCAAGATTTGCGACGAAGCTACGGGCGAAGCAAAGAAAGAATATACCCTTCCCTTCAATGCGGAAATCAAGGTTAAGAACGGCGATAAGGTTGCGCCTGGCGTACTCCTTAACGCAGGTAGCGTATATCCCCAAGACATCTTGCACGTACAAGGCGTCAAGGGCGTTCAAGACTATATCCTCGAACAAGTACAATCCGTTTACCGCTCTCAAGGCGTTGAAATCAACGACAAGCACGTTGAAATCATCGTTCGTCAGATGCTCAAAAAGGTACGCGTAGAAAACGCAGGCGACACCAACTTGCTCCCCGGCGAACTTGTGGATATGGTTACCTTCCAAGACGAAAGTGCGAAGGCGATGGCAAACGGCGGCAGACCCGCTCTTGCAAAGCGTGTGCTTCTTGGTATCACCAAGGCGGCGCTCGCAACCGACAGCTTCTTGTCTGCGGCATCCTTCCAAGAAACGTCCAAGGTTCTCACCGAAGCGGCTATCCGCACCAAGAGAGATTACCTTGTCGGCTTGAAAGAAAACGTTATCATCGGTAAGCTTATCCCCGCAGGTACGGGCACAAAGCTTTACAAGAACGTTACTCCGCAGTACATCGGCAGTTATGCCGCAGCTCCCGTAGAGGAAGCGGCAGAAACGGTCGAAAGTGCAGAATAATCCTTAAAAACAAAGCGTCTTTCGGATTTTTCCGAAAGACGCTTGTGTCTAAAACGTGGCACCCATGTACGCGTTGAACGCAAAAATCCCCACCCATGTACGCGTTGAGTTTACGTTCGCGCACCCATGTACGCGTTGAAAAGTAAACGCACGTAGATTGTTTCCGTTTTTTATTGACATTTATTATATAGAGTAGTATAATAGGCGTATGTAAGAGGAAGGCTATGGAAGAACAAAAGGGAAAAATTAAACAGACAAAAAAGGAGCTTTTTTGGGAAGTGTTCCGTTTTTTGCTTGTCGGCGGCTTGGCGACGGTGGTGGACTATCTCGTCTCGACGCTTTTTTACGCTGTTGTGCTCCCGCCCGAGCTTATCGGGCAAACGTGGGCGCTTATCATTTCCACGGCGCTCGGCTTCGGTGTGGGGCTTATCATCAATTGGTTTTTGTCCTTGATTTTCGTGTTTAAGGCAATCCGCGATAAAAAGCAAGCCTCGTCCAAAAAATCCTTCCTTATCTACTTGCTCATTTGCGTCATCGGCTTGGCAATTTCCATTTTGGGTATGCAGCTTGTCAAAGTTATTCCTGCCTTTTCCTTATTTGGCATAGCCGATTTTTTAGGCTCGCCTTGGAAGTGGTGGATGATGAAATGCATTATGACGCTCATTGTGCTTGTGTGGAATTATTTGGGGCGAAAGCTCTTCGTCTTTAAATCGTAAAACAGAGAATACGCGGCGCATTTCTGCGTCGCGCTGTGGTAACCCTCGGTTACGTACGTCTATGTACGCGCCCTCGGGCTTTCCTCGCGCTTCTTGAACTGCTTGCGTCTTGCTCTGTTTTCAAACGGCGTATACACGTCGCAATACTTTGTTGTCGCCACGTATAAGGGCGTATCTTCGCACCTCGGCGGTATTCGCCTTGCTCGTTTACGGCAAGTAAAGTCGCATCGGCGAAGCTTCCGCGCCCTCCGTGTCTTGCTCGCATCTCCGCCGTTTAAGCGGTTGGGATAGGGCGTGGTTAAACCTTGGCGCATTTCTGCGTCGCGCTGTGGTACCCCTCGGTTACGTACGTCTTTTTAAATGTAACTCCCTTAAAAAATGCTTGACTTTATATTATATAAGAGTTGTATAATTTTTTATAGATGAACATGAAACGCAAGTTTCTCTTCGGCGGTGCTTACCTTGATAAGCTACTTACGACGTTCATCTTTTTTATTGTTCAGCGAAAAACAAGCGATGAAAATCAGCCTTAAAAAATTTTTTCAAGAAATTTTCAAAAAGGTATTGAAAAATCCAAAAAAGTGTAGTATAATGTATCCATAGGTAAGGGGAAGAGTTTTCCCGTCTGAATTATTTAAGTGGACTATTAGATGTGTTAAACTCCTTTTTTGATGTGGAAAAGGCCGTGGCAATACGCTGCGGTCTTTTTCCGTTTTTGCTCTTAAAAAATTCGCTGAAACAACGGCGGAAAACCCAGCCAAAATCGCCAAACTTTCCCACTTCATAGAAGTGGGGAAAAAGATAAAAAAAATTTTTGTAAAGGCTTGACAAAAGGGGGCGGTTTTTGCTATAATAATAGTCGCGGAAAAAAGGGCGCGTTTTGCCCTCAATCCAAAATCGCCCAAAAAGATGTTTTTTCGGCAAAAAGGGAGGCAAAATGACGGGACGCATTCATTCTTTCGAATCTTTCGGCACAGTTGACGGGCCGGGTATTCGTTACGTCATCTTTTTTCAAGGCTGCCCTTTGCGCTGCCAATATTGCCACAACCCCGACACGTGGGCAAACGGCGGCAAGGAATACACGGCGGAGCAAATCGTTGCGCAAGCACTCCGCTACAAAAACTATTTTGGCGACAAGGGCGGCGTAACCGCAACCGGCGGCGAGCCTCTCGTCCAAATCGACTTTTTAACAGAGCTGTTCACGCAGTTCAAGGCAATGGGGATTCACACCTGCATCGATACGTCGGGCATCACCTTCAACGCAAGCTCCGCGCAAAGCGTGGACAAGCATAAA
>JAFTMQ010000102.1 GCA_017452305.1 Clostridia bacterium
TATATAATTAAAGTTTTCTGTTTAAGCTGGATTGTTGTTTTTCGTTATTTTCAACTATAATACCAAAACCGTACAGTGGCAATGAAATAACCCAAAACAAAAGCGGTCCTGCGATAATAACGATTATTCCCATAGCCGTACTTGTTGCAAAGCAAATACCAATCCCCGCAATAATTGAAACAATTATCCCAAGAATAACAAGAATATAAGAAATAGTTTTCAGTTTTTTGCCAGCATTATTGAATAGAAAATCAAACATAAAAAATACCTCCAAAAATATAGTATCATTATTATATCCTACATTTCGTAGGAAGTCAATTATTTTCCTACAAATAGTAGTAAGATAATTATATGAAAAATAATGTGTTTGGAAAAAGATTGCGGGAATTGCGATTGGAAAAAGGTCTTTCCCAACAGAAATTAGGGGAAGATTTGGGCTTTTGTAACCAAACGATTAGCTTTTGGGAAAGCGGAAGCCGAGAGCCCGACCTTGATACGCTTGTGCAAATTGCGCATTATTTTGAAACAACTTTTGAAGAATTATTGGAAGAAAACAACTAAAAAACGCGGTTGCGACAATTCGCAACCGCGTTCATTTTTTATTTTAGCCACAATGCAAGGCAACGCCTTGCAATTCACGATTTGCTATGCAAATCAATTCATGCGCCAAAGGTGCAATTCATGAAAGGCAACGCCTTTCAATTCACGGAAAACCATATTTCCAACTACATTTCCTCGTTGATAAGCACTCGTCTGTGCGGCTCGCAGGTGACGTGAATGCCAAGCGACTTCAAGGTCTTTTCGTCCACGTGTGCGAGCATGACGGTAGAGTGCAATTCGCAGTTTTTCAACTTATCGAGCTGTGCAATCGCCTTTTTCGCTTTGGGGTCGGTGACGGCGCAGATAGAAAGCGCCATAAGCACCTCGTCCGTATGCAAGCGAGGGTTTACCGAGCCCATATGCTTGACCTTTAATTGTTGGATAGGCTCGATGATGGTAGGGGAAATTAACTCTTTTTTATCGTCGATACCGCCGAGCAGCTTCAACGCGTTGAGAAGCGCCGCCGCCGAAGGGCCGAGCAAATCGCCCGTCTTGCCCGTGACGATCCGTCCGTCGTTAAGCTCGATTGCCACGCACGGCTTGCCCGTCAATTCTGCTTTTTCAAGCGCGGGGGCAACCGCTTTTCTATCGTCCACGGAAATATTTGCCTTGCTCATCAACAGCTCTAATTTTGCCACGACCTCTTTGGCAATTCTGCCCTTTTTCGCGTCGCAAAGCGCGGAATAATAACGGCGAATAACCTCGGCTTTGGACGTCTCGCGGCAAGCCTCGTCGTCGATAATGCAAAAGCCCGCCATATTTACGCCCATGTCCGTAGGGGATTTATAGGGCGAATAGCCAAGGATTTTTTCGAGCATAGCCGCCACAACGGGGAAAATTTCCACGTCGCGGTTGTAATTGACCGCCAACTTTTCGTACGTTTCAAAGTGGTAGGGGTCAATCATATTGACGTCGTTTAAGTCCGCCGTCGCCGCCTCGTAGGCGAGGTTGACGGGGTGGGAAAGGGGCAAATTCCAAATGGGGAAGGTTTCAAACTTTGCATACCCCGCCTTGATACCGCGTAAATTTTCGTGATAGAGCTAGGAAAGGCAGGTTGCCATTTTTCCGCTTCCAGGGCCGGGGGCAGTGACGATGACCAAGCGGCGCTTGGTGGGGATATATTCGTTTTTGCCATACCCGTCCTCGCTTACGATTTTTTGCACGTCGGAAGGGTAGCCCTCAATCGCGTAATGCTTATACACCGCCACGCCGAGGTTTTCCAAACGTTTGATGAAGCCGTCCACGGCAGGTTGGGGTTGATACATATTGACAACGACGCTCCCTACGTACAAGCCCTTGCTTTTGAAAATGTCAAGCAAGCGAATAACGTCGGCGTCGTAGGTGATGCCTAAATCGCTGCGATATTTATTTTTAATGATGTCGTTTGCGCTAATTACGACAAGGATTTCCGCAATCGCGCGGAGCTTTAACAGCATTTTAATTTTACTGTCGGGCTCAAAGCCGGGCAAAACGCGCGCCGCGTGATAATCGTCGAACAGCTTGCCGCCAAATTCAAGGTACAGCTTGTCGCCAAACGCGTCAATGCGCTCTTGAATTTTTTCCGATTGCAAGGAAAGGTATTGCTTGTTTTCGAAACCAAGTTTGTTCATTTGCCTTTTTTCTCCTTCGTTTTCGGCTTTTTCGCGCCGCGGTAACTCCGTTTTTACCATATTATTTATATTTTAGCAAAAAAATATAAAAAAGTCAACGGCGTGAAGGGAAAAACTCGCCCGCCTACAAAACTTTTTTCACATAAAAAAGAACGCCCGATAAGGACGTTCTTCATTTTTATTTCGCCATTCAGCACGCAGCATTCAGCACGCAGCATTCCGCATTTGCCTATACCATGTACGCGTTGAAATGTAAAATTAAATCTTTTTCTTCAATTCGCGTACGGCGTTATTTAAGAAGAATTCCGCCGTCGTACCCTTGCGGATAAGCTGCGTCGCTTCTTCGGGCGTACACCAACGCGCCTCGGCAATTTCGTTTGCGTTCGGTTTTACGGGTTTGTCTTCCACCACAACGATGAAATTGAGCATCAAAATATCCTTTTTTGCGTGGTAGCGAGAGGACATATACTTCGCCTTGACGACGTCAAGCCCAATTTCTTCCTTGATTTCGCGCGGAATGGTCTTTTCCGCATTTTCGCCCTTTTTGATGTACCCTGCAAATAAAATAAAATCCTCGTCCTCGACGTGTTTGGCAAGCAAAATTTTGTCCTGCGCGCGGTTGGTTACGACCATGGATACCGCGATGGGGAATTGAGGAAACATATACGCTTGACATTGTTCACAGTAGGGGATAAGCCCTTCGTTTTCACAAAAGCGAAGGGTAAGTTTTTGACCGCATTCTCTACAATACATAAATTAACCCTCCTTATTTCTACGGTTTTTGCGCTTTTCGTGCGCTTTGTTCTATTATAATATACCTTTTTGTCAAGCTTGTCAATACAAAGTGAAAATTTTCGCAAAAAATTTATCGAATTAACGAAAAGAAAGGGCGAAAAACTTTGTTTTTATATAAGCGTTTAACTTGACATAGCGTAAAAAAAGAGTTATAATAGATTGCACAATGAAATGCGAGAGAGGGCAGTTTTTGAAGTTGTGCTTTAAAAACTTGCCTTTTTTCTTTTCTTTTTTGCAATATGAAAGGGAAAAAATCAAAGGAGTATATATAGTTATGCTTACATCCATTTGCGGTATTAACTGGGGCGACGAAGGCAAGGGCAGAATGGTTGACTTGCTTAGTGAAAAGTTCGACGTTGTTTGCCGTTATCAAGGCGGAAACAACGCAGGGCACACCGTCATCAACGAGAGAGGGAAGTTTGTCCTCAACCTGTTACCTTCGGGCATTTTGCGTGAAGACGTAGTCAACGTAATGGGCCCCGGTATGGTTATCGACATCAAGCACCTCTGCGGCGAAATTGCAAAATTGCGCGAGGGCGGCATCAAAATCACGCCCGAAAATTTGAAGATTTCCGACCGTGCGGTGATCACCATGCCCTATCACGTGCTTTTGGACTGCTTGGAAGAGGATCGCTTGGCAGGCAAGAAATTCGGTTCTACCCGCCGCGGCATTAGCCCCGTGTATGCGGATAAATTCTATAAAAAAGCGTTCCGTATGGGCGAGCTTTTGAATACCGAGCGTCTTTATAAGCGCGTTGCGGATATCGTGGAATGGAAAAATCTCACCGTCGTGGGCGGCTATAAATCCGAACCAATCAAGACGGAGGATATGATTGCATACTTTGAAGAATTCGGCAAGGTGCTTGCGCCTTACGTTTGCGATACGGGCTTGTACTTGACGGAAGCGCACGCGCAGGGCAAGAACATTATGTTCGAGGCGCAGCTTGGCGCTATGCGCGATATCGATTTCGGTATTCACCCCTACACGTCGGCATCCTCGACGATTGCGGCATACGCACCCATCGGCGCGGGCGTGCCCCAACTCCAACTCACCAACTCCATCGGTATTATGAAGGCATACTCCACCTGCGTAGGCGAAGGGCCTTTCACGGCGGAATATTTCGGTGAAAAAGCGGAAAAGCTCCGTCAGCTCGGCGGCGAATACGGCGCGGCGACGGGCAGACCTCGTAGAGTAGGGCCTTTCGATATCGTGGCTTCTCGTTATGGTATCCGTTGTCAAGGCGCAACCGAAATCGCGCTTACGAAAATGGATATTTTGTCGGGCTATGAGGAAATTGAGGTTTGCGTAGCGTACGAGCTCAACGGCGAGATTATTCACGAATTCCCCTTCGTGGACGTTTTGGACGATTGCAAACCTGTTTTCAAGACGGTCAAGGGTTGGAATTGCGACATTTCCCACTGCCGTAAGGTAGAGGATTTGCCCAAGGAGGCTTTGGACTATATCAAGTACTTGGAAGAGGCTTGCGGCTGCAAGATTAAGTACGTGTCGGTGGGGGCGGAGCGCGAAGCGTACGTCGAAATGTATTAAAAACGACGTATAAGGGCGCATCTTCATCACAAAAACGGAACCTGCCCTAAGTCACGTACTATTTGTACGCTCCTGTCGGGCAGAACCGCGTGTTTTGCGCGAATCTGCAACCCTTCTCCGCCGTTTTTACGGCTTGGATGGGCGAGGTGAAATCCAGGAATTGCAAGCCGTTGGCTTGCATGAATTGAAAGGCGTAACCTTTCAATCCATGGCGTAAGCCAATTCACGATTTGCAAAGCAAATCAATTCACGCAACATTTAAAATGTTGCGTTTAAGAGGTAATCAAAATGAGTATTCGCATAGGCATCTACGGCTATGGCAATCTTGGCAAGGGCGTAGAGCTTGCAATCAAACAAAACCAAGATATGGTGGCAGTGGGGGTATTCACCCGCCGTCCGCCCGAATCGGTGAAGACGTTGACGGGCATTCCCGTCTATTCCGCTTCCGATGTGGAAAATATGCGGGATAAAATCGACGTTATGATTATTTGCGGTGGCAGTGCAACCGACCTACCCACGCAAACGCCCGCGCTTGCCAAGCTTTTCAACGTAGTGGACAGCTTTGACACGCACGCGAAAATTCCGCAACACGCGGCAAACGTGCAGGCGGCGGCGGAAGGCGCAAAGACGACGGCGATTATCTCCGCGGGTTGGGATCCCGGTATGTTTTCCTTGGCGCGGTTGTATTCGTCTGCCATTTTGCCCAACGGAAAGGACTACACCTTTTGGGGCAAGGGGGTAAGCCAAGGCCATTCCGACGCGGTGCGCCGCATTGACGGCGTGTTGGACGCGCGGCAGTACACCGTCCCGATCGATGGCGCGATAAATGCTGTGCGCGCAGGGCAAACGCCCGATCTTTCCACCGCGGAAAAGCACGAAAGGGTGTGCTTCGTCGTGGCAAAAGAGGGGGCGGACAAGGCGCGTATTGAGGAAGAAATCAAGACGATGCCCAATTACTTTGCCGACTATAAAACGACGGTGCATTTTATTTCCGCAGAGGAAATGGAAAAAGAGCATAGCGGACTTCCCCACGGTGGCGAGGTGCTCCGTATCGGCAAAACGGGGGCAAACGGCGAGCATACGCACGTGGTTGGCTACTCGTTAAAGCTTGACTCTAATCCCGAGTTCACGGCGTCCGTTTTGGTGGCGTGCGCGAGGGCGGCAATTCGCTTAAACGAGGGGGGCATGTACGGGGCGAAGACGTTATTTGACGTTCCGCCCGCCTATCTTTCGACGCAAAGCAGGGAGGAACTTTTAGGCAAATTGCTTTAAATATAATTTGATTAAAAAAACACGGAGCGTGGCGTTTGCCGCGCTCTTTCTCTATGTTATAGAGAAATTTTCCCAAGCCTTCCATAAAAAAACAGTGAAAAAATAATGAAAAAATTTATAAATTTTTTTATTTAAGTACTTAAACGGTTGAAAAAATTTTTTCTACATTATATAATAGAGCTATAATTGGGATAAAACGTGCCGCGGACTTTCTCCGCGCGCATAAAGTTTATCGTGTTAACATTATCAAGAAATACAAAAGCAAGGAGTAAGTAAGGATTTGGAAAAGAAAACTTTGTCAAAAAATAAAACCGTAGTGCTGTGGAATTTGGCGCGCTTGGTGGTGTATATGTTGGCGATCCTTTTAACTCCGTTTCTCGCCAAACCTATCGCCATTTTGTTCGACCCCGTCGTTTCCGATTGGTGGCAACGCGGCGATCTACGCGTTTTTTACACGGGTTTAGCAACGGCATTCCTTTGGTTGGGCGAAATTATCGGTCTGTTCTTCTTGGATAGACACCTGCAAAAGAAATTCAACGTGCAAATTGATCCTGCAAAGCCGCACGCAGCAAGGCGTAAGGCGGGAGCGGCGTCGAAGCAAACCGAGCAAGCCGAGCAACCTGCCCAAACCGAGCAAGAGCAAGAGGCGGCGGCAACGGTTGAAAATACGGCGGAAAACGCGGAAAAGGCAACGCCCGTTAAGTCTGCGCCCCAAAAACCGAAAACACAGCTGCTTGGATGGGATAGAATTATTGCTATTTTCCTCATTTGCGTGGCGTGCGTACTCATCGTTAGCGCGCAAATCGGCTTTGAAGTGAAGGTGTTTTATGAGCTCGGCGAAAGAGTCGTCCTCATCGACGTCGTCAATTTCAGCGGTACGGCGGGCAGAGATATTGCCAAGTGCGGTTGGATCGTCCTTTTAATCAAAGCGTCCTTCGGACTGTTCGAGGGGATATTCGAGGAAGCGAAAATCAATGCCAAAGCGAAAAAGGTTTTTGTTTATTTATGCGTCACCGCGCTCATACTAGCATTCGGCGCATACGACGTGCTTTCCACGCAAAACCCCTTCGCTTGGACCTATCTTTTATTCTACGTGGCGTTTGTGGCGCTGTATGCATTACTCAACAGAGCGCCCATTAAATCCTATCTTTTGATTTTATTTATCTACTTCTTCTAAAATAGGGAAACTCTAATGAAAAACGAAACTCCAATGAAAAGCGTAATGAAAAACGTTTTCAATAAAATATGGGAATGGATAAAGATTAACCGCTTGGTTGTCATATATTTCTTCTTGGCAATCCTCATTGAAATGTCGGTTGTTTTTTCCGTAGAAAAAACGCCGTTCATGACGAGGCCGTTTTTGGGATTAGGCTTGCTAATCGCGCTTGCGGGCGTTTTGCTCCTTTTGCCCAATAACATGGTCAAGCTCATCGTCGGTACGGTCATGCTTGTCGTGCAGACGGCGCTCGACTTTATCTTCGCCGCTATTTATGATATGACGGGGCAGTATTTCGACTTGGATATGTTTAGCTTGCGTAACGACGCCGTATCCGCGCTCGAAAAAATCCCTGTGAATTTCGTTGCCTTTTATATCGGCTTTTTGGCGTGCGTATTGTTCATTATCTTCGGCCTTCGCAGCCTGCATATGGAAGCGGAACAGACCGAAAAGAAACCAAAAAAATACAAGCACGGCGTTTGGTTTTATATCGGCACGGTCGTTGCGGGTATTGCCACGCTGTTCGGTTCGTTTATGGTATATTATCCCGCAAAGACGGATAAATATCACGAAATGGTGTACAGCCAAGAGGACGGCGTGTATTCCTCTTACGGCTTAGTGGGGAATTTGCTCGGTGAAATCGGCAACGCGTTCAAGGGCGATAAAGTTGCCGTACAGGAAGCGCAGGCAGAGCCCTTCCTCTATGCAAAAACCTCGCAAGCAAGCCCCGCGTTTGGCGTGGCGAAGGATAAAAACGTCGTCGTTATTTTAAGCGAATCGTTGGAATGGTTCGCGTTTATGCGTAACGAAGAACACTACAACGCGTTGGATATCACCCCCGAGGAATTGGCGGCGTTTTACCCCAACCTCACTCGCTTTTATAACGAGAGCGTCATTGCAAGCAATTTCCATTCCCGTGAAAAGACGGACATTTCCGAAACGACGAGCCTTATCGGCGCGTACCCGACGGGGCAGTACGTCAACACCTCGTATTATCAAAACGTTTTGCCCAACACCTTACCCAACATTATGAAGGCGTTGGACAGCGATTTGCAAGCCAAGTACTTCCACAACGGCGAAAAAGAGTTCTACAACCGTGACGAAGCGACCAAAACCTTTGGTTTTGAAAGCATCGACGATAGATACAGCATGGAAGAAAAGGCAAACCAAGCGGTTATCGACGGCAAGACGCAAGCGCCTACCTTCATCAACTACAAGGACAATCCTGTAAACAGCGAGCTTTGTCTCGACTCGGAAATGATAGAGACGTGCAAGGACGATATGTTCCCTACGGACAAGCGTTTCTACACCTATATCACGACGATCACGATGCACGGCACCTACTATGCGCGCGATAATTTGACGGCGGAACGCGAAGCGTTCGAGGCGTTGCTCGGCGAAGAGAGAGTGGAAAAAATCTACGACAAAGAGGGCGCGGACGATTTGGAAGACGTGCTGTTCTATTATATGGTTACGGCAAAGGAATTGGACGACGCGATGGGCGTTATGTTCGAGGATTTGGAAAAGAAAAACCTCTTGGACAACACCTTGATTTTGATGTTCGGTGACCATAACGCATATTACAACCAACTGAGTAATTACGTCAAGGACATTAAGGGCTACAACACGGAACATAACTTCACCGACCTTTACAAAGTGCCCTTGATGATTCACGGTAGCGGCTTACCGCACCAAATCATCGACAAATTCATGTGCACGTCGGACATTGTGCCCACCCTTTTGGACTTGCTTGGTATTCGTTATTACAGCAATTTCTATTACGGAAATTCGCTGTTCGCGCAAGAGCAATCGATTATGTATTCGCGCGCTTACGGTATCTTCCTGCGTGACGGTATCGTGGGTACGAGCGCGACGAACGTCGTATTCCGTTACGAGGGCGAAGAGGACGAAAAGGGGGTTGTGCAAGGCGCAATCACGGACGCGGACGTCGAAGCGTTTGAAAGGGACGGCGCGGCGCTTGTCGAAAAGATAAAGTATTGCGATTATTGGTTTAAAACGGACTATTTCGCGCAAGACAACAACAAGCAAACGTATATCGACAAAATGAAAACGCTCAACGGTCAGTAAGGGGGTGCGGATATGAAAGCAATGGAAATCATCATTATGATCTGTGGCATCATCGGCACGGCTTACACCGTTTTAATGGCGTATAAAGCGATTTTTACGATTATCGGCGTGTTTAGCTACCGCAAATTCCCCAAGGCGAAAAAAGAGCATAAATACGGCATTTGCGTCGCGGCGAGAAACGAGGATAAGGTTATCGGCAACCTCTTGGATAGTATTGCCAATTCCGATTATAATTTGGAACAAATCACCGTCTTCGTGGTAGCGGACAACTGTACGGACGATACGGCGAAGGTGGCAAGGGAATTTCAAAAGAACGGATTAAAGGTTGTGGTGTACGAGCATAACAACCCCGACGAGCGCACCAAGGGTTTTGCGCTCCGTTACTTGTTCGATAGGATTGAAGAGGACTATGGCCGCGCTTCCTTCGAGGGGTATTTTATCTTCGACGCGGACAACGTAATCCGCCGCAATTACCTCACGAAAATGAACGAAGCCTTCGACGCGGGCAACAAGATTATCACCTCGTATAGAAACTCCAAAAACATGAACCAAAATTGGATTTCGTTCAGCTACGCAATGCATTGGATGCGTACCTGCCTCACGGAAAACCGTGCAAAGGCGTTTTAAACCAAGCTTGCCGTATCCAAGGTACGGGCTTCTTGTTTAGTAACGAGCTTGTCAAAGACGGTTGGAATTACACCACCCTTACGGAAGATAGAAGCTTCTGTACGGACGCGGTTGTGCAAGGCTATCGCATTACATACTGCGACGAAGCGGTGTTCTATGACGAACAGCCTTACAAGCTGCGCGTGGCGCTCCGTCAACGTTTGCGTTGGTCGAAAGGACACTTGCAATCGGCGGTGGAAAACTGCCCTAAATTGCTTCGCAATATGTTCAAAAAGGACAAGTGCTTTACCACCACTTACGATTGTTTCTTCCTCAATTTCCCTCGTCATATCGAGAGCGCTTGCCGCAAGTGCGTCGTGCAGGTTTTGGAAGTGATTATGGCGATTTTGGGCGGCACGGCGCTTGCGTATTTCTTCAATATCCATTTGGGTATTAACCTTAAAATTTTCAACTTTCAAATATTCTCGTTTGAGCTGTTGAATTTGTTTGCGGAATACACCGCGCAAGGCGTGCTTTTTGGATGGTTGCTTGGCAAAATCGGCTCTTGGTTCGGCTCTATGTTCATCGAGCTTTTGGTGCTTATCGTCTATCGCAAGAAGATGGAAAAAGCCGTGGGCTTCGGCGGCGTTATGCGCAGAATTTTCCACGTGTTTATGTTCCCCTTCTTCGACGTAATCGGTAAATGGACGACGTATATTGCCGTCTTTAAAAAGATTGAGTGGAAGCCTATCCCGCACGACACCGTTATGGATATGTCGCAGTTGCAGGACGCGGAAGATGCGCCCGCTGCCGAAGCGGTGGTAACCGAGCCGCAAAGCGACAACGAAAACGCTTAAATTTTAACCGAATAAAACAAAAAAATCTCGCTTACTTTCAAGCGAGATTTTTTATTTGTAAAAATCGGCGTTAAACACCTGTATTCATCAAAAAGAGCCACCCATGTACGCGTTGAATGCGTATATGGCGTATTTAATAATCGCAAAGACCGAGGATATAATCGGCTTTTACGTCTAAAAGCTTGCAAAGTTTAGCAAGCGTGTCTAACGCGGGGAAAATATTCTGTTTCATATATTTAGAAATAGTCTGCGGAGAAACGTTCACGGCAAGCGCGATTTCTTTTTGCGAATAAGGCGAGTTTTTTATGCACTCGCGTAAACGAATTTGTATATTTTCTAAATTCATAATGCACCCCTTATGATAATTATTCTAAAAAAATTATCGCATATTATACGATTTTTTACTTGACAATCGCATATTAGGTGATTTATAATTAAATTAATAAAAACTTTGGAGGTTGCTTTTATGGTAGCGGTGTTAATCATAAGCGGTATTTTGGCGCTAATCGCATTTGTTTACGTCGTTGCGACGGAAAGAAATAACAAAATTGTAAATACGATAATGGTCGTTTTTGGTATTATTCTTCCGTCCTTTTTTATTGGAACGGTATTAAATGCGCTGTGGATGGATTTTAAAGGGGCATACATACCCGTTATTTGGTGGGTGGATATCATTGTTGCGGTGGTTGACGTATTCCTTATTCTCTATCTTATTTTCGTCAGCGGTGAAAAGCTTGAAGACGTATTTGATGATTACGGCAATAAGATAGGGCAGAGAGGAGGCTCGTTTGGTATCGCGTTCGTTGCGATGGCGGCGACGATATATTTGCTTGGGCAGTTCGCACCGCTTTGCGAATCTTGGCTGTTGCCTTTGGTTGGCGTATTATCTGGTATGTAAACAAAAAGAGCCGAACGGATTTTTCCGTTCGGCTCTTTTTGTTATATATGAAATCAAAATTTATTCCTCTGTCTTTTCGCCAAAGGTAGGGGGCGCGTTGGTATTTCGTAAGTTCAACGCTTTTATCATTTGCCCGACGTACTGCACGGGTACGAGCTTGATTTTGTCCTTATACTTTTCGCAGACCTTCATATTTTTTGCGGGCAACACCACTTGTTTAAAGCCCGTTTTGATACATTCCACCACACGTTTTTCGGCAAAGTTGACGGCACGGATTTCGCCCGTCAAGCCCACCTCGCCAAAGATGGCGGTGTATTTGTCGATAGGCACGTCGTTCGCCGCGCTCGCAAGCGCCGCGCAAATGGCAAGGTCGGTGGATGGCTCGTCCAATTTAATGCCGCCCATTGCGTTGATATACACGTCGGAAGCATAAAAGGGGATTCCGCACCGTTTTTCCAAAACGGCAATGAGCACGACCAGCTTGTTATAATCGACGCCGAGGCTCATTCTTCGGGGCATACCGTAGGCGGTTTTGGAAATAAGCGTTTGAATTTCCACGTTCATGCACCGATTGCCGCTTTCGGACGGCGTAACTGCCGAGCCTGCCGCCACACCGCGCGTTTCGGAAAGGAAAATCTCGGCGTAATCGTTCACGCTCTTAATGCCGCAGTCCGTCATCTCGAACACGCCCACCTCTTGTGCCGAGCCAAAGCGGTTTTTGACGGCGCGGAGCAGCTTAAAATTATCCTCGGGTTGTCCCTCGAAATAGAGGACGGTGTCCATGATATGCTCCAAAACCTTTGGCCCTGCAAGCGAGCCTTCCTTGGTGACGTGGCCGATAATGAAAAAGGTGATATTACGGGATTTGGCAATCCGCATAAGCTTTGCGGCGCACTCACGCACTTGCCCAACCGAGCCTGCCGCCGAGGACAGCGTTTCCGTATAGACGGCTTGAATAGAGTCAATCACCACAAAGCGGCTTTCGCCAAGCGCACCCTCAATGTCCTCTAAGCACGTTTCATTCAAAAGCAGTAAATTGTCGGAATTTAACCCCAACCGCTCGCAACGCATTTTCACCTGCGAACAGCTTTCCTCTGCGGAAACGTAGAGGGTGGGGGCGTTTTGCGTTTTGGCAAGGTGGGCGGAAACCTGCGTCAAGAGGGTGGATTTACCGATACCGGGATCGCCGCCGAGCAGGACTAACGAGCCGGGCACGATACCGCCGCCAAGCACGGTGTCGA